>CAIXMD010000125.1 GCA_903920415.1 uncultured Desulfomonile sp. | reverse complement strand
CCTCGCCCTTTTTCACCTTAGAATTGGGAATGGCCTCCTTTACGGAAACTACTACCACGTCTCCAACGCTAGCATATTTTCTTCTTGTGCCGCCCAGGATCTTAATACAATACAATTCTTTGGCGCCTGAATTGTCGGCCACGGCCATACGGGTCTGTTGCTGAATCATGAGGAACCTCCCGGCAGAGCCGCCTCCCGCACGATCTTTCGAACCCGCCAATTCTTATGGCGACTCAATGGCCGGGTCTCCACGATCATCACCTCATCTCCAATTCGGCAACGGTTCTCTTCATCGTGGGCCATAAAACGCTTCCTACGGCGGACGAACTTTTTATAGACGGGATGGATGACGGTCCGGCTGACTTCCACTACTACGGTCTTGTCCATCTTATTACTGATCACCATTCCCGTGCGGATCTTGCGTTGCTTCGTGTTGTTGGAGGAGTTCGTCATCAAACCCCCTCCTTTTCTCTAATTATGGTTTTCACCCGGGCAATCTCCCTTCGGAGGTTTCTGATACGGGCTGTTTTTTCGAGCTGGCCTGTAGCATGTTTGAATCGAAGCTTAAATTCTTCTTCGCAGAATTCCTTCTGTTTGGCGGCAAGCTCTTCAACGGAGAGATCCCTGAGTTCTCGGGGCTTCATATCTATTCCTCACGAACAACAAATCGAGTCTTTAAGGGGAGCTTTCTAGCAGCAAGCCGAAAGGCTTCACGCGCCACTTCTGACGGGACTCCCTCCATCTCGTACATGATCTTGCCCGGCTTAACAACCGCTACCCATTCCTCCGGAGCGCCCTTGCCTTTGCCCATTCTGGTCTCAGCGGGTTTCTTCGTTATGGGTTTATGTGGAAACATTCTAATCCAGATCTTGCCGCCCCTTTTCACGTAGCGAGTCATGGCAACACGGCCGGCTTCTATCTGTCTTGCGGTGATCCAACCTGGATCCATGGCCATGAGGCCGAATTCGCCGAACGATACCTGTGTTCCTCTTAAAGGGCGTCCGCGCATACGACCCTTTTGCATTTTTCTATATTTCACTTTTTTAGGAGCGAGCATATCAACTTTCCCCTGATCCGATCTTAACTATCTCACCCTTGAAGATCCAAACCTTTATACCGATAACTCCGTAGGTAGTGGTCGCCTTCGCGAAGCCGTAGTCAATATCTGCTCTGAGCGTGTGGAGTGGGACGCGACCTTCCCGGTACCACTCTCTCCTTGCCATTTCGGCTCCACCCAGTCGCCCCGCAGTAGCAATTCGAATTCCCTTTGCCCCTGATTTCAAAGCACTTGTCACGGACTTTTTCATTGCTCTGCGGAATGCGACCCGCCTCTCGAGTTGTTGAGCAACATTCTCTGCAACCAGTTGTGCATCCACTTCTGGTTTGCGGATTTCCTTTATGTCCACAATGACATCTTTGTCGGTTATCTGGAGGATCTGGCGACGAAGTTTCTCAATTTCACTCCCCTTCGGACCAATTACGATTCCAGGGCGAGCAGTGTGAATAATGATCCTGATCTTGCCCGCAGCTCTCTCGATTTCCACCTGTGAGATACTTGCCTGTGCCAGTCTCTTTTTCAGAAAGTCCCGAAGCTTCAAGTCCTCAATCAGAAACTCCCCATAATTTTTGTCGGAGTACCAATGAGAATCCCATGTCCGGTTGATACCTAGGCGGAATCCGTGCGGATGAACCTTCTGTCCCAAGATAGTCCTCCTAAGAGTTGCACTTGCTACCGATGTGAGCCCTGGGCTGTCAGCGAAAATTGTCAGGCCCGTCGTACAGTGCTGGTTCGTAATCTATTTTTCTTCTAGGGCCACGCAAATGTGGCTTGTACGTTTTCTTATTCTAGTAGCCCGCCCCATGGCACGGGGACTCCACCGCTTGGCTGTCGGCCCCTCATCCACGGTTATCCTGCTGACAAACAGTTTATCCTCATCAACTCCACTGGACTGGGAAGCATTGGCAAGGGCTGATTGAAGCACCTTCTTGATTATCCCAGCAGCCTTTTTCGGCGTAAAACTAAGCATTCCCATGGCTGCACCTGCAGGCATCCCCCGAACTAGGTCCGCCACCAGCCTTGCTTTACGCGGGGAGATATGGGCATATCTAAGAATTGCCTCCCATTCCATCACTTTCTCCCCTTCTTGGCCTTTCTGTCTCCTGCGTGCCCGTGAAAAGTTCGGGTCGGAGAGAACTCACCCAGCTTATGGCCAACCATGTTTTCTGTAACGAAAACCGGGATAAATTTCTTTCCATTATGAACGGCGAACGTGAGGCCAACCATGTCAGGAATGATGGTGGATCTTCGCGACCACGTCTGTATTACCTTTCGAGAACTGGTCTCACGGGCTTGACTGACTTTTTCCAGTACGTGGTCGTCCACAAAAGGACCCTTATGTACCGAACGGGGCATGAAACTCACTTCCTTCGTTTAACGATAAATTTTCCCGATGTTTTTGATTTCTTGCGGGTCTTGTAGCCTTTGGTCGGGACTCCCCAAGGGGTGACAGGGTGGCGACCGCCGGATGTTCTCCCTTCTCCGCCTCCGTGTGGATGGTCAACCGGGTTCATTACCACTCCACGAACTTTTGGCCTTCGGCCCATGAGGCGAGACCGTCCCGCCTTGCCAAGGGAAATATTTTCATGGTCCAAGTTACCCAGTTGGCCGACCGTGGCCCGACAGCGGTCCAAAACCATGCGTACCTCACCACTGGGGAGCTTAATCTGAACGTAACCCTTTTCTTTGGCCATCAACTGCCCATATGTGCCTGCGGACCGAATCATCTGTCCGCCTTTTCCTATCTTCATCTCTACATTGTGGACCATCGTTCCCAACGGGAGATTCTTAAGTGGCAGGCAGTTACCCGGTCTAATATCAGCCTTGTCCCCGGCAATCACTGAATCACCAACCTGAAGCCCCTGAGGCCACAATATGTACCTCTTGTCACCATCGGCATACTTGATCAGCGCTAATCTCGCGCTCCTGTTTGGGTCGTACTCTACACTTGCAACGGTTCCAGGAACGTCCTGTTTGTCTCTCTTAAAATCAATTTCCCGAAACCGTCTCTTATGTCCACCACCGCGGTGCCTAACCGTTATCCTGCCGTAGGAGTTTCGACCGCCATGCTTATGTTTTCCCGTGACGAGAGCCTTGAGGGGTTCCCTTGTGGTTATCTCGTCAAAGGTCAAACCTGTTTTGAACCTTATGCCGGGTGAGGTAGGCTTAAATTTCTTTATTGCCATGAATTCAGTCCTTAGGGGTTAATAGAAAACGAAAATGTCCGAAAAACTAAGTCTCGTTAAGTAGAGATTTCCTATACCCCTTCAAAAAAGTCTACACGATCACCTTCTCTGAGCGTGACGATCGCCTTCTTCCAAT
>CAIXMD010000124.1 GCA_903920415.1 uncultured Desulfomonile sp. | reverse complement strand
TCTTCATCACAACAACCGCGCCCATGGGAATAAAAATCACAAATGACAGCATTCGGATCATTACATCAAGGGGAATCGAAATTTCAGCTCCTGCTAAAACCTTAACCAGACACGGAAGAGAAATCGGTACCAGGAGAGAAGTTACTACGACCATACGAATCACCGAGGCGACATCCGCAGACAAGAGATTAGCGACAAAAGGCGCTACCACACCAGTTGATACACCGGACAGCAAAAGAACGGGCACGGCATAATCCGAATCAACCAAGAAAGCGATCCAGTAGAGGGCTGTTGGTAGAATTATCAGTTTGGTGCAGACGAGGACTCCGAGCCTGAAGAGAGCAGGCCAGGAAGTATCTAACAAGGCTTGGAAGTTGATTTTCAGAAAACTGAGGAAAAGCAGTACCATCATGAAATACAGAAGGTAGGGTTGAAAAATCACCCCTGCATCAGGGAAAAGAACAGCAACAGCAACTGATCCAAAAATTACCGAAAAAAGTATAACATCTCTCAGCATGAGCCTTTTGACCTAACACCTTCATTTAGTCAGTCCGGAGACCAGAGAGCAAGCCCAGTTGACGGATCAAATTCACGTCTTGGAAGTGCCCCGGCAATGGGTGAGGCGCTAAGTTCAGCGGCAAAAATCTTGGTTCCCGCCATAAGATGACCTCCGAAGCAAAGGTAATCCTGCCCGGATAAAACAATGTGCGCGTGTACAAATATTTTGCCATCCTTTTCAGAAACATTGCCTATGCATGCCACGATTTCAAATTGACCTTTAAACTCACTGTTTCGATATTCTCGCGTTTCAGGGTCATAGTAGCCCAGGACAGCAGACGTTACAGCTCCTATAACACTGAAATCGGCCTTCCAAATCATCCGCTTAGTGAACTCATGGGTGATTGAGCCAAGCAGATCTTCGCCCCTGGGTAGTCGAGCTAGAAACGAGTCATACATCTGTCTTTCTCCTTATGGATCCATTCGGAAAGTCTAGACATGGAAGCTTATCAACACCGCAGTTTAGGAACCCTCGTCTGGGATTTAATGTGAGCATCAAGCCGGTTGTGATAGTATCACGTGGATCGGTGTGATCAAAATCCGGCAGCGCTTTCGGGTCCGGTAGAAATATGATCAAGGCCATACAGCCGGGTTTCACGTGCCACACAACAGGATGACTTTCGTCAAAATAGTCCGTCGACCATGGACAGCGCAAGAGGTTCGTAATGAAAAAAGGATTCTGTCATCATTGTGGTGAATCGCTTGCATTTGAAGAGAAGGTTTTTCGAAATGACACATGTAGGTCCTGTGGTTCAGATGTCTATTGTTGTTTGAACTGCTCGGAATATGAAGAAACGGCATCTGACAAGTGCAGAGAACCACAGGCGGAAAAAGTTTCGGTTAAAGACAGGCGAAATTTTTGTGATTATTTCAGGTTGAAGGAAGGGTCACGCTCTTCAGCATCAAGAGAAAAGGCTTCTGAGGCACGTCGCAAACTCGAAGCCCTTTTCAAAAAGTAGCAGGTGCGCCCGCTCTGATGGCGGGCGCGCATTTTCAAGTTGAATCCTTTGGAATTATCAGAAAAAGGAGCTGATGAAAGCGAATGGCAAGCCGATAATCTCAGCCGCAGTGGAAAGTATCTCTGAGCCGGCAGATTCTTCCTCAAGAATGGGCTGGGATGCTCCTGCTGATGCCGGGGCTAATTTGACGGTAACGCCGTCTCGAACGAAACGGTCATATGCGGGGGGCGGGATCGGGACACGACCCAGACGAGAAGGAATGACATGTTGAGGCTCCATGGGCAGCAGTTCCCGACAAGCATCCCGGCGTGGTGCGCTCATCATTGCCTCCGGATTCACGGCGCACGGGCGATTCTGATAATTGCCCGCCGGATAAGACCACGAGTTGTTTGAGACAGGCCGCACTTTTCGGATAGGCTTGGACGAAGCAGCATATCTGTCATACGCCGGCGGGGCCATCTGTTTCACGCTCGGAGCAGTCTTCTTTTTCTTTTCAGGCTTCTTTTCCGAGATCGCGGCTTTCTCCCCTAAAGGCTTCTTCGCAGCCCCAGATGTGCCTAAGGCATCCTTTGCTTCTTCTGCTTTTTGGGGCGGCGGCGATAAGACGAGATCCTTCTCCAAATCCGCTTCGAGGTCTGAATTACTATCCTGTATCTCCGCCATAGCGCCTATATTAGGATCAGAATAAGGATTGACCTTGGGGGCTGGAGCCATGGCTTTTGGCAGCCTCTCCTTGAAGCTGATAGCTGGTTTCACCCTTGCCCCAGGATCGTTCTTTGCAGAGACTTTCTCAGGCACGATGGTGTCGGATTCCATCTCCATATCTGAAGTCGTTTTAAGATTGGACCTGAATTCGGCCTTTACGACCGTCCCGGCCTTTATATAGATCGGAGTGGGTACACTGACCACTCCGGAGTCACCCAACACCTCAAAATTGCCGGCCCATCCAAATGATGCAGTAAGAAAGATGATGGCGGCCATGACTGAATAGATCTTTCCCATGGAGTATCTCCTTTCGACGAGTGTTCCCTATTGGAGGAGTATTTTTCATGTCTGGGATTTTGGCGGGTCAGTTTCACGCCCCCTCCTTCCCGATAGCGTGAATTGGCATATCACTATAAAATATGCATGTCAATCAGAATGTTATATAAACTTTTTAAAGTAATTTATTAACTAATGTCTGCGAGGGCTCTCTTGGTTTTTTCATTACAACTTTGATGAAAAGCGGAATAGTTGTAGTAAATCATGAAAACGGACAAAAGTAGGGATTCCACCGTTCTATTGATGGTGCCAAAATGATTAAGTGATGATTAAGTGATTGACAACGGGCATCTTACGATCTAAAATTATAAAAATTAATAATATTATCGATGAGATCGGTTCTCAAGCCGCTCAAAAATTGACCCCGCAGTGCCTCTCGGTTTCTAACATGGACACCTTAGATTTCTAAGGACGGCACTCCTATTTATTGGGGTGTTTAAAGCAGTATTTAAGGAGATTATAATGGCTTCAAAAGAAAATATCAGGGCAGGTGTTTCTGATGGTCGACCAGCAGCCACGGCTGATCAGAACAAAGGAAAAGTTGACGAGGAATCTCTTGAGGTGCCCGTCCTAGCCCTTGCTTCAGCGAGAAATATTCCACGTCCTCCAACCGCGTTGGCTGTCCCCCCCCGAGGAAACGTCTCTGGATTCACCGTATCGCTTCTGGGTGACATAGAGTTTGCACCGTTGCTAAACGAAGTTGAGAGAATTAATAAGGCTCCGGAAGGTCAAGGTCGAACTCCGCTCATGACCGTAATCCAGGCAATCCTTGGAAAAGAAGGCGGGAGTCTGTCTCTAGGGGATCTTGTAGCTAAGGT
>CAIXMD010000123.1 GCA_903920415.1 uncultured Desulfomonile sp. | reverse complement strand
TTGCATTTAGTCGCTTTCCATGATAAAACCCAAATCATCATGATCGTTCAACGTAACTTCTGGGAACGTTTACTCTTGCGACTCTGGGAAAAACGCTCCGTCCTCTGGGTTTCCGGAGTGCGGAGGGTGGGGAAGACGTGTTTATGCCAAGCGATTCCCGGAATCGAATATTTCGACTGTGAACTCCCACGGGTTCGTCGAATGCTGGAGGACCCCGAGGCCTTTCTGGGGGATTTCCGAGGACGCAAGGTTGTCCTGGACGAGATCCATCGGCTCGGAAACCCGTCAGAGATCCTCAAGATCGCTGCCGATCATTACCCGGATATCAACATCATTGCCACCGGTTCGTCCTCGCTCGGCGCATCCCGAAAGTTCAGAGACACGTTGACCGGGCGAAAGATGGAGATCTGGTTGACCCCCATGATCTCAGAGGACCTTCATGATTTCGGTGAGTTGGATATTTCCCGGCGATTGGCAAGGGGTGGGTTACCGTCGTTTTTCTTGTCCGAAGACTACCCGGAGCGCGAGTTCCAGGAATGGATAGACGCTTACTGGGCCAAGGATATCCAGGAATTGTTCCGTCTGGAGCGACGATTTTCTTTTCAGCGCTTCACCGAGCTTCTTTTCATGCAGAGCGGCGGAATTTTCGAGGCGACGAAGTTCGCCGCCCAGTGCGAAGCCAGCCGAACGACGATCAGCAACTATCTCTCGGTCCTCGAGGCCACCTACGTCGTCCATGTCGTCCGTCCGTTTAACACCCGCCGCCGGTCGGAAATACTCTCGGCGCCCAAAGTCTATGGTTTCGATACGGGATTCGTGTGCTTCCACAAAGGCTGGTGGGACCTTCGGCCCGATGATTTCGGACTTCTCTGGGAGCACTACGTTCTCAATGAAATTCAAGGCCGCCTCCAGAGCCGGACTCTCCGCTACTGGCGGGACAAGCGAAGCCATGAAGTGGATTTCATCTGGCCTCGAACAAGCGGGGGACCGGTTGCCATCGAAGTCAAGTGGTCCGCGGGCCAATTCGACCCTGCGGGGCTTCAAGCTTTTCGTCGCCTCTATCCGGAAGGGTCGAATTTCGTGGTTTGTCGCGACGTGGAGCGACCGTACAGGCGCTCGATCAAGGATGTGAGCCTCGAGTTCATCGGCCTGGAGGACCTGGTCATGCGGCTCGAGGGAATGTCGGCATGAGTAGTGCAGACGTTTCTCCCGCACGACGTCTTGACGCTGTTCCTACATAGCGCTATGATACGGCACAGAAGGTTACTGCCATGAGTCTATCGAAGGGTACCATGGCGCTTTTCACAACAATCCCTTGTTCTTCAGAATATCCAGATAGTCCTCATATGCCAGAGGGCACGCGACCAAATCCCTAAAGTCCTTCTTAGACAGCTTCAACTGACCGCGGATTTTATGCATGATCTTGCCGGGCAGGTCGCCTTTCCCATGAGAATAATGAACTCTGAGAATTTTTTTGTCGCTGACGGTCAGCCATCCGTAATTATGTCCCGTCGAGCGAACTTGCAACGATAACTTATTAAATATTCTCTCGATGTCAACTTTTTTCATGGATCGTTATCACGGAGTCAAGATAGCCTAGCCATTTTTCAGGTAAGATTCCCAGGTTGTCCCGATTTGCCTTTAGATCTTCATAGAGCGTAATAATCTCTTCACACAGACTATTGATGGCCTCAAATTCGGTGTCGGCATTGGCAAAGGCTTCAATGTCGTCAAGGGAGGCAATGACGGTGTCTTCATCGGTTTCAATTGAGATGTAAATCGGCTGGTTTAGTGTATAGCCTGATTTTTTCAACGAATTTATCGGCACAATACGACAGCGGCTTTCAACTGCTTTGATGAGATTCTTGGAGAAATCCCGGTACTGTTCATTCGTCAAAATTTCCGTTTGCATGGCAACACCTCCTTAGTTTTAAGGGTCTGGTCACCCTCACCTGATACCGCTCCGCCTTCTGAGTTACATTAGGGCAAACTGCACAATTAAAATGGTGTATATTTAAAAAAGTTTTTTCCTCTGACTATAGTTTCGCCTTTGTTGGATCAATAGTTTGAAATTGTGGATGAATCACTTGAAAACAATCGGCGTTCCTGCCATACCCGTTTTTGAAAAAAACCATGGGAAGGGGAACGCCGATGGCCAAGAGGAATTTACCACAGGCTTTCGAGATAGACAAGATCCCGTTCAGGGATTGTTTCAGCGCTCCAAGCTTGAGACATCTGATCAAGAATATATCATATCCCTGAATATTCAAAGATAATTTTGAAATTTCAAAGCCGGAAGGATGCGCGAACACCTTACTCTTTGACACTCGCCAGAACTGATAATCATCTATGCTCGGGAAAACTGACCCATCTGTTTGCCCAGAGCCGAAATGTCAAACCGAGCGAAAGC
>CAIXMD010000122.1 GCA_903920415.1 uncultured Desulfomonile sp. | reverse complement strand
TGAGAGAAATTGACGAAAGGCAGGAAGCGAGAGTAAAGGTGGCTATGCCATAAACAAAGATTTTTCTTCGGCCAAGCATGTCGGCCAGTTTCCCGACAGGAACGAGAAACATGGAGGTTGACAACAGGTAGGATGTATGTACCCACGTGAGCACAATGGCATCAACCCCGAAGTCTCGCTGAATTTCCGGCAGGGCGACATTGACTGCAGAAGCCATGAACGGCGTAAGGAAAGCACTCAGGTTTGCTATCCAGAGGACGGATTTCTTCGTAGTCTCGTCCAGCAAGGTGTGTTCTCTGTTGAGGTTGCTGTTCAAAGCCACTCCCGTCTCATCAAGCTATCATTGTTTTACAGGTTGAGTCAACGTAACATCGAACGCCTATTCTTTAAATCTCCCCACGCGGCATTGACGGGGGCGGTACAGGGGAGGTATGCTTAGAGTATAATTGCAAGTGAGGCGGCAGATCGCTATAACTTAAATTCCAGGAGAGAAATACCATGTTTCCAACAAAAATTGGACGACGCAGATTCATAAAGACTACTTCATCAGCGTTTTTGGGTGTCGCGGTTGCTCCTATTTGGAGTGCTGGACCTGCCCGGGCAAAAACAGAACAGATGCCGACGCCTGAATATAGGATATTGGGAAGGACGGGGCTAAAGGTCACAGCCGTGGCGATGGGCGTCATGAATTGTAGCGATCCGGCCGTGCTCCTTCGTGCATACGATCTTGGGGTAAATTTCTATGATACGGCAAATGTCTACATGGCCGGCAAGAATGAAGAGATGGTCGGAAAAGTTTTTCGGGAAAAGCGGGATAAAGTATTGATACAGACAAAGATACGCTTGAAGCCGACGGAACAGGAAAATCGGGCGACTTTTGAGACGAGTCTTCGGCGCCTCCAAACCGACTATGTCGATGTGCTCTTGTGGCATGCACTGCAAGCCCCTGAGGAGGTTTCCAACCCTGAGGCATTTGAATGCATGCAGAAACTGAAAAAAGAGGGGAAAGTCCGTTTTCACGGTTTTTCCAGCCACAGCAACATGGCCTCTCTCTTGAGAGAGGGAGCAAAATTGAATTTCCACGATGTTGCTCTGGTTTCCTACAATTTCACTCATACAAACGAGCTAAAAGAGGCTGTCGCGATAGCTGCAAAATCAGGAATAGGCATCGTGGCCATGAAGACACAGGCAGGTGGGTACAAGACCGAAAAAATAGGTAGTCTGAGCCCTCACCAGGCAGCCCTAAGAATTGTCCTGACCGATCATAATATTTCGACAACTGTTCCGGGTGTGACCACGATTGAGCAACTCGATGAATGTGTGGCTGTAATGGGAACTGAGTTATCAAGAAACGATTGTGGTACGCTGGAGCAGTATCAATCCTTCCTCCAAGGCAGGATTTGCACTATGTGCGGTGGCTGCATTGGAGAATGTCCCCATGGAGTAGCCCATAGTGATCTCTTGAGAGCGGTGATGTACCGCGATGGTTATCAAAATGACAGGCTTGTCCAAGAAATGTTCGGTGAGGGAGATAGAATACAAAAAATCAAACAGTGCGCCGAATGCTCGGCCTGCTCTGTCCGCTGTAGGAGAGGGCTTGATATTCATGCACAGTTAAAGTCTGTATATGCAATATTGTCATAGAAACCAAGAGTCGGTGTAGGAATTATGTTGACGAATCGCAATGCTTTCATTGGTCTGTCTTTGCTGGTGTGCATTCTTATTCCTCGGGGTTCTTTCTCTGAAGCGGAGCCTATTCAAACCTTGCTCCCGAAAAACTTGCCTAAAGAATGGGTCCTAAGAGATGCCCCTGAAATGTTTATAAAACAGACCTTGTTCGAGCATATCGATGGTCAGGCCGACCTTTTTCTCCAGTACGGGTTCGAAAAGTCCATTTTCGCAATTTATCGGAACATTGATTCCTCCGACAACAAAATCGATGTGGACATTTATGATATGGGAAATGTGCTCCAAGCCTTTGGGATTTTCTCAAGGTTCAGGAATGAGGACAGGCCGGCGGGTATCGGGCTGGATTCCTCTGTGGGGGATCATTACGCTTTTTTCTATAAGGGCAAGTACTTCGTTGTGATCCAGGCAACAGAATCAAATCCTTTCCCCCTGAAACAATTGGCAGAGTCGATAGAATCGGGAATCTTGGACAATTCACACCCACCAGAGGAGATCGGGTATTTCCCCAAAAATGGACTCAAACCAGGTTCAATAGAATACTTCCCCGACGGGCTCCTGGGTCATCAGTTCCTGGGCAGAGGTTTCAAAGCAACTTATATTGAGAAGGACTCGGCAAACGCAAAGGATGATTCTGAAACCGCAAGTCGAGATTGTTATATCTTCGTAGCTATTTTTAATAATTCTCAGGAATCTATGCGTTCGCTAAAACTTTATCATGAGGATTTGTCTAGAAAAGGGGCTTGTCAGATGGCAACTTCAGTTGAGTTCGGTCCCAACACTTTGACGGGAGAAGATCCCTATCATGGAAAGGTCATTATTGCTCACAAGGGACCATATCTCGTGGGAG
>CAIXMD010000121.1 GCA_903920415.1 uncultured Desulfomonile sp. | reverse complement strand
TTTTCAGCTAGCTTAAACTCCATCTCCTTAATGCCCAGTTCCTTGATTTTCGTGTTGCGCGTTTCTTCTTTCAGCATGGGACCTTGCTTTTGAAGCTGTTCGTTTAAAGTATCCATTTCTTTCTTTCTGTTTTCTAAAGAAGTTCTCTTGACATCCACAAGCTGAGCGAACTTTTGCTGCTGCAGTTGAGCCATTTTTGATTTTGCGGCAAATTTCTGAAAATCAACGAAAGCAAATTTGAAATCTTGGGCTCCGCAGGTCTCGAAAGAGATTGCCAGCAACGCTACCGAAATCCCGCAGACGGCTGCCACCATAAGTCTTTTCATCACTACACTCCTTTGTTTGAAAGGCTTTAAGCCTTCGATAGTTTAAATGTCAGAAAATGTATTCAGATTTCAAGAGAATCTGTTTCTCTACGTCAAGCCTGACATCAGAACAACTGGCCCATGGCAAAGGCAAAGGCTCCGGGATCCTCACCTTTTACCGGGTTCACCTTCCAGCCATATTCGATCCTGATAGGCCCCATCGGAGACATCCATCGAATCCCCAGACCCACCCCGGCTTTGACATCCTTGAGTAATGGACCATCCGAGACATTCCATGAATTACCAACATCAAAAAATGTTACACCATTTAGTTTGAGTTGGTCCAACAAAGGAAACAAACATTCCAAGTTGGTGAAGACGGCCCTGTCTCCTCCAATAATGTTTCCAAATCTGTCACGGGGACCAATATCACCATGACGGTATCCCCTTATGCTCTGGATTCCTCCCAAGACAATTCTGCGGTCAAAGGGAATGGGGTCAGTACCAACCTCCTGCAAAAGAGACCCATTGGCTCTGAACTTAAGTATAGCTCTCCAGTAAAGCGGGTAATAGTACGTGGCTTCAGTGAAGTAATTAGTAAATGCCACGTCACCGCCGAAACCAGAGAATCGACTGCCGATGGAAACCTTACTCCCGCCGGTGGGAATGACAGAATTGTTGCGTGTGTCTCGTCCGAAGTTCACAGAGACCGAATTCTCTGAAATGTTTAAATATTTTTCAGCCATCGAACCATAACGCCCATAGTAGTTGACGACCGACCGGGCGAAGACTTGTTCAAAACCGGTCAACCTACTGGAATCGCGCGAAAACCCAGTTGACATAGTCCATAGTCCGTACACGGGATAACTCAAATGAGCGCTGAATCCGTCGCTGTCCCTTAAGTAGAATGACTCCTTCTGCTGAGCCTTGTATCCTCGGACGCTGCCCGTCAGAGGATAATCAAACATCCAGGGATAAGTCAGGGAGCCTTCATAATCGTTTCTACGGCCGGAAAGATTTGCCTTGGCGTTGGCCACGACTCCTAATCCAAGAAGATTCCTCTCCTTGAGATTGATGTTTCCCATTGCTCCGTCTTGGGAAGAGTATCCCAGTCCTGCCGCAAGTGACCCGGTCTTCTTTTCCATGACCTCCACAGTAACGTTCATGAGATCGGGCCTGGAACCTGGAGAGGTTTTTAGCCGAACCGCCTCAAAAAAGTCCATACCCTCAAGGTTGCTCTTGGTCGCCTCAAACCTGTCAGCGTTGTACAGATCGCCCTCGCTTACAACAAGAGCCCTTCTGATGACCTTGTCCCGGGTACGGTCGTTACCCACAATATCAACTTTCTCGATCGAAACTCGTTCGCCTTTGTTAATTTTGTATGAGAGGTCCAAAAAGTTATTTTGATCATTTATTTTTTGCCGTGGCTCAACATCGGCATAAGCGAACCCCATATTGTTGTACAATTTTGTAATTGCCTTAATGTCCTCGGCAATCAGGGACCTTTTGAACCAGGTTTTTGGTTTGGCCTGGAGGGCTGAAATCAGTTGTTCCTTCGGAACTAAGAGATCCCCCTCCACTTCAACTTTTCTCACTTGGTATCGATCACCTTCTCGGATCGGATATTTTACTTTCACCGATGCAGCATCGATTTCCACTTCCGGAACACCAACCTGGACGTTAATGAAACCATTGTCCAAATAATATGCAATCAGCCTCATCCTGCTTTCATCAAGCTTTTCTCTCGTGAATGTTCCAGACTCATCAAGGAACCAAAACCAGCTCTTTTCCTTGACGTTTAAAATTTTCTTCAGATCCTTCTCCGGTAAATTTTTCCTTCCATCAAACACGATATTTACCAGATAACTTTTCCGGCCCTCATCAATCTTGAAAATCAACGTCGCTTCGTTTCGAGAAAGCTCCTTAATTTCGTAATCGATCTTTGGCTGATAATATCCAGATTTCTCGTACATCTGTCTAATTTTATCAATATCGTTTCGAATCTTTTCCAAGCTCGCAACAGAAAAGGACTTGGTAGTTAGGGGATCAAGAATTTCATCCTTAGAAAAGACTTTGTTGCCTTGAATATCAATGTTTTTTATGGAGGGTCTCTCTTTCAAGGTTATGTGAAGATCAACCTCTCCCTTGCCGGTCTCCT
>CAIXMD010000120.1 GCA_903920415.1 uncultured Desulfomonile sp. | reverse complement strand
TGCGGGAGGTGTCAGGTTTACCCGCCTGCTCGACCTGCCTCATGGGCTGAGAGAAAGGCGGTTTATATCCATCAACGTTCTGGGAGGATTGACCGGCCTGAGCCACAGTTTGCCCGGACTCAAGGACTTGCTCGTTTTTATTCCGCGACTCGTCAGGCTTTCTTGAGTTTGCCTCTGCTGGCTCAGCCCAGGATGTATCATTCATCGGGCCTTTGGGTTTAGCTGTTTCCGTATCGACACGATGATTCGTGTCACTTGTACCCTTGTTCTCTGAGGAAATATCGGATGATGCGGGTTCTGTTCCCGCATTGAGCCAGTCCTGAAGAGAAGGTTTGTTGGATTCGCCAAGAGGTGGAACCACTCCCTCTTGGGGACCAGTAGTTGCTGTGGATCTTTTTTCGGTTTTTTCCTTACTTCGCGGTCGGCTGGGAAGCTTTCTGTCGTCAGCTTTACTCCCGAGAAGAACCAGGACTTTGTCCCCTTCCCTCTTCACCGTGAATTCAGGAACCGGCGCATCCTGGAAGTCGGCGACCACTCTCGCCCGGGACTTGTAATTGCCCACCCGAATAGTCTTTATCCCGGCCTTGTCCCCAGCAATCCTTGGGGGGACCTTTCCTGCGATTGAGGCTGAGAAATCCATTACCAGCCTGTTGGGCCCGGTCATAATATATGTATTGAGCTTCCCCGGGTCCCCCTTGGTCGAAATGATTATGGTTCTGCTCTCGCCGTCAACCCCTACCGCGGTAATCTCCCCAGGAGTATCGGCGAACGCTATGCAGCGTAGGACTGCTACAATCAGGCCTGCGAGCAGGACATTCCTGTATGTCGTTGGGGGCGATCTCATTTGTTTATATTTTCTGTCCGGACTATGTTTCCGTCTTGCGTCTATAACGGGCTGACGCTCAATTTAATGGAGTGAGCGCGCCGCTCGAGTTGACCGATGTGGAGTCACGCCCGGTCTCTTGTCAGGCGAGAATAGATTGTTTGCCTTGCGTAACATCTGATGAAACCATAGCAGACTGAGCAGATATTAGTCAATTAAAAATATTAAAATTAGGATGATAGATTATTTTGTTAAAGTAAATTATAAATTATGACGTTTCTTCCCCTGGCATATCAACATACGAGCGGATGGCCTGTTGGGACACATTGTTTTTTCTTGGGCTGCTGCTCATTATTGGATAGTATTGAGGGATGGAAATGTACCTGCTCACCAAAATCATCGTCGTTGCAACGCTCGCAGTTGCAGTTGGATTGTATTCATACGTGTACCGATAAAGAGGCGTATGGGAGTTATGGTGCTGTTCACGGAGACTGGATTGCGCCAAAGAGGTCCGGGCCGTAGGCGCCGGTTATCTTTACGTTATGGATTTCTCCTGCGGAGGCCTCGCCTTCGGTAATGTAGAGTACTCCATCAACCTCTGGTGCTTGGTCCCAGGTCCTACCCTGGAGTAGGAATTCGGATTCAAGTGAAATGCCTTCGACCAGACCTTGTTCGATCGTGCCTATCCTGCGGCGATTTCGTCCGGCCATGAATCTTGAATTTATACGGCGAATTTCTTCAGCCCTCTCCTGCTTCACCTCCCCGGGAATCGGGTCTCCGAGACTTAGGGCAGGGGTCCCCTCTTCCGGAGAATATTCGAATACCCCTACGTGTTCGATATGGTAGGACCGCACGAAATCTTGCAGTTCCGCGAACTCCTTTTCACCTTCCACCGGGAAGCCCACCATCAGGGTGGTACGGAGAACAAGCCCGTTAATCTGTGACCTTAGTCTATCAACCAATTTTCTTATCCGGTCGCCTTTCCAGGGTCTCCCCATTCCCTTGAGAACTTTGTTGGAAACATGTTGGAAGGGGATGTCCAGATAAGGCAGGATGTTTTCGGATTCTGTTATCAACTTTCCAAGGCCCTGGGGGATTCCGTCAGGATGGAGGTACATCAGTCGGATCCACTTAATTCCTTTTACCCTGCTGATCCGTGCAAGCACTACGAGCAGACTGTTTTTTTCTTTGTGATCTATCCCGTAACTTGTAAGGTCCTGCGCGGTGAGTACCAGTTCCCTCACTCCGATGGAGGCAAAAAATCCTGCCTCCTGTTCCAGTGCCTCCGGGCTCACACTCCTCAGGGGACCTCTGATCGTGGGTATGGTACAATAGCGGCAAGAGCGGCTGCAGCCTTCGGCTATCTTAAGGTAGGCATATCCTTGAGTGCTGAGTATCCGGTCAGAGGCGGGCTGAATCAAGGAACCTTTTCCCGACACAAAGCATTCCATCTCATGACCAGGGGTGACCACTTGAGGCTTTAACCCGGTCCTCAATGGGTGTGAGGGAGATTCAGTCGGTTTGTCGTCCTTTGATTTGTGGACCGCTGCCGTCAGAATTCCGGGAAGATCGCCAATGTGATCAGGAGTTACAAAGAGGTCCACTTCAGGCAAAGATTCCTTGAGTTCCTCGCGGTAGCGTAGAGGAAGGCACCCTGCAACTACCAGAAACGCATCGCCATGTTCTGCGCGGTAATCGAGTATGACCTCGATGGATTCTTCCACGGCAGGCTCAATAAAAGCACAGGTATTAATAATGATTATATCGGCGCGGGACGCGTCTTGAGTGTAGAGAAAGCCTGCCCGATCCATCACGGAGAGAATTCTTTCCGAGTCCACTCTGTTCTTGGGGCATCCCAGGCTCACCAGGTTGAAGTGTTTGATCTGGCTATTCACTGGGGGGAGCATCTGTTAGGGATAAATTCCTCTAATCATCATGGCGTCCGCGATCCGCTGAATGGCAAGTATCTGTGCGGCCTCGCGGTTCGGGACATTGTAGATACGCGCGCATTCCATGACGCTCTCAAAGGCTTTCATCAAAAGGGCCTGCAACTTGAGATTGATTTCTTCAACGGGCCAAAAGAATGATTGCAGGTCCTGGACCCATTCCAGGTAGCTCACGGTGACCCCTCCCGAGTTGCAAAGTATATCGGGTATTATGAAAATTCCCTTTGCATTGAGTATTTCATCAGCCTCAGGGGTGGTCGGGCCGTTCGCCCCTTCCGCAATTATTTTGGCCCTGATTTTGTCTGCATTGCGAGAAGTGATCTGATTTTCCAGTGCGGCAACTATCAGAACATCGCAATCGAGCGTAAGGAGTTCTTCGTTGGATATTCCATCTGCGTTAGGAAAATTGTATACGCAGCCTCCTTCTTCCACATGTCTGATAACTGCTTGAGGATCCAGGCCGTTCCCATTAAAAATTCCCCCTTTAGAGCACGTTATTGCGACCACCTTGGCCCCCATCTCGTAGGCGATTCGTGCGGCCACCGACCCGACATTTCCGAAGCCCTGGACTGCTACAGTCGCTTTTTCCGGGTCGATCCCTCGAATTCTCAAAGCTTCTCGCATGGTTTCGGCCACTCCTCTGCCCGTGGCCTCAGTCCTACCTAGCGAACCGCCTATTTCAACGGGTTTTCCTGTAACCACTGCCGGGACGGAAAAACCTCGGTGCATGGAATACGTGTCCATTATCCAAGCCATTACCTGGGGGTTGGTTCCCATGTCCGGAGCCGGGATATCGCTTTCAGGCCCCATCAGGACGCTGATCTCAGTTGCGTAACGCCTGGTCAAGCGCTCCAGTTCTCGTGTGGAAAGCTCCTTGGGATCGACAACAACGCCCCCTTTTGCACCACCATATGGGATGTTCATGAGAGCGCATTTCCAGGTCATCAACATTGCCAGGGCCCGGACTTCGTCGAGAGTCACTTCTTTGGAATACCTTATACCTCCCTTGGTCGGTCCTTTCACAGCAGAGTGATGCACGCGATAGCCTCTGAATACTCTGACCTCCTGGTTATCCATCAGGACAGGAAATGTTACGGAAAGTTCACGTTTGGGGTGGCGTAGAGTTTCTACAACACCTCGTTTCAAATTTAGGTGAGAAACCGCCTTTTCGAATTGTGCCAGGGCGTTGGCATAAGCGTTGTCTTCACCTTGTTTACGGTCCGGCAAGGGAGAACGAAAAAAACTGCCGGAGCCTTCCGAAGAGCCGATTGGCACTATCCCGTGTTCATCTACCATTTGTGTTCCCCTGTTTGACGAGATAACAATAAAGCTTGTTGTACCATTTCACCTTTATGGAAGTAACATGTCCATCGTCCTTGAGAGGCTGGAGGAAATGTCGTCGAGCCAGGTTACCCCTTTCAAGGGGAAATGGTATTATTGCGATCAGGGAAAAGTTCAGCAGATCCTTGGTAGCAACTCACCGGAAGGCTCAGCCACGACCCTGGATCCTCCCACCCGTGTGGTCAGTACCACCCTGGACGGATGCTCCCTAGTCACTCCTCCGATGACAGCCGCTCCTCGGGCCTGCCAACAGCCCTCCATGAGATCCAGGGCCACCTGATCCATGCCCCTCTCAACTACTGCAACAATCTTCCCTTCGTTTGCCGCTTGGAGTGGATCTATCCCGAGGATCTCCGAGGCAGCCACCACAGACTTGTCAAGGGGTATGGCTGATTCGTCTATGGCAATCCCATATCCCGTAAGTGAAGCTATCTCATTCAAAGTGGCAGCAAGGCCTCCACGCGTGGGATCCCGCAAGAATTTCAAGCCGGGGCCCAGCTCCAATAGTCTCTCCACCACTGGCCAAACCGACGCGGAATCGGATTTCAATTCAAAGTCAAACGAGAATTCAGCCCTGCTCAACATCACAGCCATTCCATGGTTACCCACTGGTCCGCTCACAATAATGCGGTCCCCCACACTGATTCTTCCCGGCGATGGCCTGACCGGACTTTCTATTTTCCCGATTCCCGAGGTATTAATGAAGATCTTATCCGCGCTTCCTTTGGGGACTACCTTCGTGTCGCCGGTAACAATTTCCACGCCCGCACTGTCGGCGGCTTCTGCGATGCTGTGGAGAATAGTTTCCAGTTGATCCATGGGGAACCCTTCCTCCAGGATAAGACCAAGAGAAAGAAAGACAGGTCTCGCAGCAGAACAGGCCAGGTCGTTGCATGTTCCGTGGACCGCAAGCGATCCTATGTTTCCACCTGGAAAGAAGATTGGAGAAACCACATAAGAATCCGTGGTGTAAGCGATCGAATCTCCAAGGCCGGAGAGAACCACCGAGTCTGGCAGAGAGCCCAGGTATCCTCTGTCCAGTCTTGGCAGAATGAGGTCCCGGATGAGACGCCCGGACATTCGGCCACCTCCTCCGTGACCGAGTTGTATTTTTGTGGCGGTGCTCCTTGCCATGTTTCATCGTTCTCCATACTTGTAGTATGCCGCACATGTACCTTCGGACGAGACCATGCAGGGACCTACAGGATCGTCCGGGGTGCACTCCTTGCCGAAGAGGCCGCACGTGTCAGGAGTCAGGCTCCCTGTCAGTACAGCAGCGCACCGGCAGCGAGGATCATCTTGGGCGGGGGGAGTGTCCACGGGGAGATGGGTGTTCGCGTCAAACATCGAATACGGACCTTTTAGGGTCAGGCCGCTCCCCCTGATCACTCCTAGCCCGCGCCAAGAGGCATCACAAGCTTCAAATACCTCACCTGTCATTGCAAGAGCAGCGGTATTACCGTTTCCACGTACTACCCTTTTGTAATCGTTAATTATTTGTGGAGTAGAGAACACGGCCATGCGGAGGATGTCTCGGATAGCCAGCAAAATATCGAGTGGTTCAAAACCTGCTACCACTCCAGGCTTTCCGAAATCATCAACCAAGTAGTGGTAACAATCCGAACCAATTATCGCTGATACATGCCCGGGCAACAAGAAACCGTTGAGATCCTTCTTCGGCGCCAGGATTTTGAGCGGCGGGTGTATTGTCTTGAACGCGGAAAGGACAAAAAAGTTGTCAATTCCCAGAGTCATGGCTGTTTTAATAGTTGCCGCAATTGTTGGAACAGTGGTCTCGAACCCGATTCCCAGGAAAACCGTGGGCCTTGGGGAAAGCTCTGAGGC
>CAIXMD010000119.1 GCA_903920415.1 uncultured Desulfomonile sp. | reverse complement strand
CATATCCTTCGCAATCGCTACGACCTTACGCACTACTTCCACCGTGACCTTCCCTGCTTTACCCCATTCATCCAGCATAACCAGAGGCGTCATCCCCTCATCAAAAAGCTGACCCCATTCCGACAAGGTGCTGATCTTCAAGCCCAGAACCCATGCCGACCTCTGGAGACCTTCTTCCTCCTGACGAACAAACGCTACCGCGCAGGCTTTTTCGGGACCTCCAAAGTGTTTTTTTTACCCGCCAGCAACTTGTCCACGCCGTAGATGACCCACTTGGCCTTGTGGCCCGCATTCTCAAAACGGACATCCTTATAAAGCGCCGTCAAGTCCGCATGCTTTCCTTTCAGTTCATCATGCTCCCGTTGGAGAACCGCAAGCTGTTCATCCGACTTCCCCAACCTGCTCTCCCATTCATATCCGGTCTTGCGGGATACACCAGCCGCATCGCAAATGCCGCTTACATCGATATCCTTCGGAAGACCCTTCTCTTTGATGATCTTCCGGGCACGAATCAATATCGCCACTTCATCCGCACTGAACTGCTTTTCCATTACTGCCTCCAAAAAGATCCACCGGTTGACCCAGGATATAGAATGCTACCCCACCACGCGAATCCAATACCAGATTCATTAAACTGCGTGAAACGCCGTCTGACTGATAGCACATCTTCGCATCCGGGTCGATCTTCTCAGAAATGGTCCTCCTTACTTCATCCGCCCGGCCATGAAAACGATCTGCCGGCACCAGCAGTCCGCCGATTCCCTGATGGGTACGTCGGTAATTGTACATCTCCACCCATTCCGACAGGGCCGATTCACATTCCCCTGTACCATTGAAGTGCCGCTGGCTGATCAACTCCTTCTGAACCTGCTTGTTCACAGACTCTATCTTGCCCAGCGTCTGTGGATGATGCGGACGGGCGTGGGTCTGGTGAATCCCCTCAACCTCCAAAAATTTCTCAAATCGGTTCACCCCGTGCCAGGAATAAAAAACAAATCCACGGTCGGTCAAAACCTCCTCCATCTTCCCGTAGCGATCCATTGCCCCATGAACCAGACCAATCACCTCATCCACACTGGTCTCCGTCAACAGGCGATATCCCAAAATAAACCGGGAAAAATCATCCAGCAGTAACAACAGATAGACCTTCTGCTTATTAATGAAAAACTCCAAGATGTCCATCTGCGCCAACTCTAAAGGCCGCGATGCCTCGAATCGCTGGGACGATTCCTTCTCCCGTTTCTTCCTTATCCCTCGGTAACCGTTGGCCTCCATGATCCGTTGAACAGTCCTGGTCGATACCGTTATGCCCTGGCGTCGTAGCTGATTTCTAACCTGGCTGGGGCCAAATCCAGGATAGCGCTTCCACATATCAAGAATCACTTTCTCCTGAACTTCCGTCACTTGCTTGATCCAGCGGCCCCGACTCTCTGGACAATAGGATAAAAAAGCATCCTTACCCAATGCCTCCAAGTTGTTCCGCCATTCATATACTGTCGTATAATGAACCCCGGCTATCTCTGCAGCCTCCTTGATACCAATCTCCTCTGCACTCCCCAAAACTACCAGCTTCTGCTCCTGATTAAATTGACGACTCTTTTTCACGTCACTTCCTCCTTCGCAAGTTTCGGAGAAAGCGTTACCCACTATCAACTCATTTTTTTCGCTTTCTTGCTAACACATGCAGTTAGAACCTTCATTGAGAATCTTACCTTCTCAAAGGGCCAGTGGGCCGGGCAGCCGTTCAACCTG
>CAIXMD010000118.1 GCA_903920415.1 uncultured Desulfomonile sp. | reverse complement strand
GGTCTGAGAATCCTTTCCGCTATGAGAAACAGGTCGCCTAGAGGCATCATGAGCTGATGCCTTGAAAGGGCTTTCTCATGATGAAGATTGATGCGTCCGCGGCCGGGCTCATTATACGGAGGATTGGAAACTACCGCATCAAAGGAGCCGTGACGAAAAAAGCGATCAGCATTTCTAAGGTCTCCCCGTATAATGACCACGCGGGACTCAAGTTTATTCAGCTTGACCCCTCTGCAGGCTCGGCCAGCAAGGTCTTTTTGGATCTCAAGCCCTATAACGCTTACGGAAGGTTCCCTGACTGCAAGGCCAAAGGCTATCACCCCGCAGCCGGTGCCTGCATCCAAAATGCATTCACAAGGTTTCGGGCGAGTGAACCACGTAAGGATGATCGCGTCCTCGCTGACTCGATATCCTCGTAACGCCTGAATTACCCGGACTTTGTTCCGGAAAAGGCCGTTGATTGACTCGCCTGTCTGGTTTGTTTCCACTTATCCAAACACATTCAACACAAGCCCCGAAGAAAGTTTCGGATAGAAATAGGTAGATTTGTGAGGCAACTTATGTCCCAGCTCTGCAGCAGCACGCATCTGGTCCACGCGGGTTGGATTAAGAATGAAACTCACTTGCACTTCGCCCTTCAATGCCTTATTCATTGCCTCGGAAACAAGGGGAGTGTATTCTATGCTTCCTTCGGAATCATTTTTTTGGATCCCTAGTCCGTGACCCAAAATCACCTCTCGAAGGATCGTGACGTCAAGCTCACGTAAAGTCGAAGGTATATCAGGATCCATGAGGGTGTCCACAGCCTGAAAATCTTTGAGCCTCAGCAACCGTAGACAGTTGTCCCCCTGAGCTACCATTCCAAATTTTCCGCCTACCTCCGAGTATGAACGCAGCCGATCCATCATTATTTGGGGTGATTCACCCGGGTCACCATTAGAGAAACATAACTGTTCAATATGGAAATAGGGTTCGAGGGCCCTCAGCGTTCTATTGAGGTCGAAGTCCTTACGTCCCTTTACCATGCGGTGGGCGGGGAGAATTGTCAGTCCCGGGTGGTTCATGGCAGTAAGATACATCATGACGTATTCATGGCCTTGATCCGGAAATGATAGTCCAGCCGCCGTGATCTCGTCTTTGTACGCACGCGAAGTCTCATACCTGTGGTGGCCGTCAGCAATAAAAATACTCTTGTCCTTGATCAGACCGGCAACCCTTGAAACGGTTTTCTTGTCTTCAAGAATCCAGACCCTGTGGACTGTACCATCTGAATCAAGGGTTTCATGGATCGGGCGTCTATGTAATAAGCTGCTATACAAATCCGTAACTTGATTCTCGTCATCATCGAAAAGAGCGTGGATCGGGGTAAGATTAGCGCGGCATGCCGAGATCAATTTAAGCTGATCCTCCTTGGGGCCTTTGTAAGTCTTCTCGTGTGGGAGTACTTTGCCCTGACCATAATCGTCCACCTTAACGAGCGCTACAATACCATCTATAATACCGCGGCCTCCCTCGGCCATATCGAATTCCATCTGGTAGATCATAAATCCCGGTGTCTCTTCTCGGACCAGAACACCTCGTTCAAGCCATTGCCCCAATAAAGACGCAGCCCGCGTATACCGGTTGTTTCCGTTAGAGTCGTCATGATACTGTTTCCCCAGGACTAATCGTATGACGTTGAGGGGGTGGGTCTGATAGAAAGATTCCTGTTCCTCCGGAGAGATAACGTCATACGGCGGAGTAATTAAGCGATCAAGTTCTCCCTCGAATTCCCGAGCGTAATGAACCATTCTAAAGGGTCTTATTTCAGCCATCCAGGCGACCTCCGGGTACGAATTGAGACGATTACTGAAGGAGGTATTTTAAGGGGATGTGATCTATTTGTCCAGTGACGGTGAATCGAACCAAAGCCCCGTTACCCGCAGTTCCTGTTCCACTCCTTCCAACACAAGTTTGATCAACACGTCGTCCTTTTCCCTGCTGAACCGGGCTTTAAACAGGGTTATCGTGTTGCCTCGCTGCACGTACAACCCAAAGTACTCCATGGATTGTAACCTTCCCAAAGTTTTCTGTAGCCTCTTCTGTAAGGTTAGGAAATCTTCCCTATTCTGAGAGGCCTTCATGAGTTCCGAGAAATTACGGGTATATTTCGCATAATCACCTTGGGCGATGCCTTCGATAATCCCTTGGAGAATAATTGTCGCTTCAGTCATTAGGCTTCCGTTATCCGCTTTCACGCTTGCGGTTGTTCCCAAGGTAGGAAACGACATAACTAGGATTGACAAGGCCGCTATTCCAAACTTCATGATGTGGAGCACTCAATTCTCGACTGAATCAGTAAAGACAAAGAATAGACCGTTTCCACTAGCAAAAATGGCTTGGGGGACAACTCTTTTCGCGAAAAGTGTCCCCCTCGATAATCTCTCAATCTTGAAGTGTACTAATCCTCGACGGGTTTCGATTCCTCCTATTTCTTACTCGAGTCTTTAACTTCTTCAAAGTCCGCGTCTACCACGTCGTCTTCGGGGCGAGCAGAATGGTGAGTTCCTCCATGCCCTGCACCACCATGACCCGCATCAGCGGTTCCTCCATCAGGCCCTCCTGCCGATGAAGCCTGCTGGTACATTGACTCAGCAAGTTTATGGGAAGCTTGCTGAAGTTCTTCGAGAGCGTTCTTGATCTCCTGCGCGTCCGATCCCTCCATTGCCGTTTTAGTTCTTGTTAGAGCTGTTTCGATAGAACTCCTGATCGAGGCATCCACTTTGTCGCCGTGCTCCTTGAGGGATTTTTCAGTCATGTAAACCATGGAATCAGCCTGGTTTCGTGCGTCGATTAGTTCGCGCTTTTTCTTATCATCCTCCGCATGAGCTTCAGCATCTTGGACCATTTTCTGAATCTCTGCTTCTGTCAGCCCGCTTGAAGCAGTGATTTTAATGGACTGTTCCTTGCCGGTGCCCAAATCTTTGGCCGAAACATGTACGATGCCGTTTGCATCGATATCGAAGGTTACCTCGACCTGAGGGACTCCTCTCGGTGCAGGCGGAATACCTACGAGTTCGAACCGACCAAGAGTCTTGTTATCCTGCGCCATTGAACGCTCGCCCTGAAGGACGTGAATGGACACGGAAGGTTGGTTGTCGGTAGCTGTCGAAAATGTCTGGCTTTTTCTGGTCGGGATAGTCGTATTCTTTTCTATGAGTTTGGTAAAAACGCTACCGAGGGTTTCGATACCCAATGACAGAGGGGTAACATCCAGGAGAAGAACGTCCTTTACGTCACCCTTGAGGACTGCCCCCTGGATGGCGGCGCCAATTGCGACCACTTCGTCGGGATTGACACCTTTGTGAGGTTCCTTGCCGAAGATTTCCTTCACCTTGGCCTGAACAGCGGGCATACGGGTCATACCACCGACTAGAATGACTTCATCTATTTGCGCAGCTGACATTCCGGCGTCTTTCATTGCTGTGCGGCACGGACCGACTGTCTTTTCGATCAGGTCATCTACCAATGTCTCCAGTTTGGAGCGGGTGAGTTTCATCGTCATATGCTTTGGGCCTGAGGCATCGGCAGTAATGAACGGAAGGTTAATATCCGTTTCCATTGAGGAACTGAGTTCAATTTTGGCCTTTTCGGCTGCTTCCTTCAATCGCTGCAGAGCCATCTTGTCTTTGCGAAGGTCTATGCCCTGATCTTTCTTGAACTCATCTGCCAAATATCCCATCAGCCGCTGATCGAAATCCTCACCTCCCAGATGGGTATCCCCGTGGGTGGACTTGACTTCAAACACTCCATCGCCGATTTCCAGTATGGAAATATCGAAGGTCCCCCCGCCAAGATCGAATACGGCTACCTTCTCCTCTTTCTTTTTATCCAGACCATAAGCCAAGGAAGCGGCTGTAGGTTCGTTAATGATCCGCAACACATTCAAGCCGGAAATTCTTCCTGCATCCTTAGTGGCCTGTCTTTGAGAGTCATTGAAATACGCAGGGACGGTGACCACTGCGTCAGTCACCTCTTCCCCCAGATAATCTACCGCGGTCTGTTTCATTTTCTGAAGGATCATCGCCGATATTTCCGCTGGACTATATTCTTGCCCTCTTACACTAACAGCGGCGTCTCCGTTCTTGCCGGACACGATCTTGTAAGCTATGACTTTAACGTCGCTCTGGACTTCTGGAGAGTTGTATTTCCTGCCGATCAATCTCTTGATTGCGAACAGGGTGTTCTCAGGATTTGTAATAGCCTGTCTCTTGGCAACCTGACCCACGAGTCGCTCACCTGAATCTGTAAATGCCACCATGGATGGTGTCGTTCGACCCCCCTCAGAATTAGGGATCACTACGGGGTCGCCGCCTTCCATGACCGCAACACAAGAGTTGGTAGTTCCTAAATCGATTCCGATAACTTTGCCTGCCATCTTTTCCTCCTGCGCTTAGCTAAGCGTTATAATATATTTCCTTATTTGTAGTCCGTCTCTCCGATAGAAGGCTATGCAGAAACAACAACCTTGGCCGGCCTCAAGAGACGATCGTGATACATGTAACCCTTTTCCATTTCCTCGATCACTAGATTGGGCTCGCTGCCGGGCGAGGAAACCCTGGCAAGGGCCTCGTGGAATTGAGGATCAAAAGGCCTTCCGAGTGCCTCTATCTCCTTGACGCCACATTTTACTAATATATCCCTAAACATGTCCTCAATCATTCTCAGTCCGTCAAGGAGACCGTCAGATCTACCTGTTTCTTTAGAGTGACTAAGTGCCCGATGGAGATTGTCCACGACAGGAAGCAAGTCTCGGAGAAGTTCTTCATTGCGGTATTTCAATAACTTGCTTTTTTCCTGTAGAGTTCTTTTCTTGTAATTCTCAAGTTCTGCGACTGCGCGCAACCAGCGGTCTCGGTTTTGAGCAGCAAGTTCTTGTGCTTCTTTGAGAGGGTCAAGAGGGGATTCTCCACTCATCACCTTAGCGTCTGACGGTTGTTCATCCGGGATCGCCATTGGTGCGGACGATTGATGCTCCTGGATTGCATATACTTCGTCCTTTCCATTTTGACCCGGCTCATTAGCTATCTGAATATTAACCTTTTCCCAAGTTTGTTCAGTCACCTTCACCTCCTGAGAAGTGGTGCCCATGATGTTTTTCATTGGAGAGGCTGATATTTCACTTCTCCGGACTGTTAATTCATACATTTGGGCACCTCACGGCACCTTGTCAAGTGGGGCCAGGCAATACCATTTCGTATTCAACACCAGTTGCCGTAACTATTTCTGAGGTGACGTCAATGCCGTGCCTTGTCCAAAGCGTCGGAGTATTCGTATGCCCCGATATCAGGAAAAAGACCTCTGGGGCGGGAATTTCCGTCTTTGTCAATTTTCACCTTATCGAGCAGGACACCGGCATCTACGAGTGGTGAATCAGGCTTGAGGTGAAAATCACCGGCTGAAGGATTACGAAGTCGTGGGTCTGTTACAATTCGAGGAGAACTGTCTAAACGTATTAATCCGTCTGCCTTCTGTCTGTTTGCCAGGTTCTTCACCCAATTACCGACTAAAGCATCTTTTGAGCCTTCACCCTCTGGGCACATGTACCATCCGTTCCTCTCCAATACCGTACCTTTCAAATTAGGGGAGGCCGATGTTGAGCGGCAACGGGCAAAAAAATTGTTCACAAACAGGTTCATTTCTCCTACTTCAACCGTCTTGGTAGGCTCCGAAACAGCTATCGGAAATGGACAGCCCCAAATGGTGTTATGTGCGACGATATTCCCCACTGATTGTGTCGGTTCATCTTGGAGGCTGTGGTGAACCACAAATGCCGCAGTCAGGTTCCAAGAATTCTTCGGGGAGATGTCCACCAGGACGTTATTAATCACCGTGTTGTAGGACCCTCCATAGAAACCTATACCCGCATGGGCTTCGCCGATGATAAGATTATTCTCGATGAGATTGTTGTGAGTTTTGCCTTCGAGATACACGGCACATCCGTAACCGTCCGGAGCACCGTTGTTCTCGAATGTATTGTTTTGTACCACGCACGAATAAGCGGATTCGTTAGGTCCGATCAATACACCTGCACCACCGTAAGTCGATGGACCAAACCATTCATTTTCTTTGCATATATTGTTCACGAATTTCACTCGAGCACCGTCGATCTGACACGCGTGCGCCACGTTTCTTATGAATTTGCAGTCGTGAACATACCAGTCGTCGAGGCAACAAAAGACACCGTCAAAATTGTACTGAAAAGTGAGGTGATCGAGTTCCCAATGTGAACTGACCGATGGTGGACTTGGAGCTGAAGAGATTCCGTACGTTCCATATTTCTCCAACGTCATGTTTCTCAATACAATCCAACTTTTGGCAGTTCCACCCCACCGATTGCCGTTGTTAAAAGCAAGGTCATATTCGTAAGCTTCCACCACGTGATCAGTATTGGGATTCGCGTTGCCCCACAATCTTATGCTGTAAAACCCTTCCGGGCTTAGATAAAAGCTCCCATCGGGCATTGCAACGGGGGAGGAAACTCTCTTTAACCTGCGTTTTTCATCTACCATGACGAACGCGTTGATCTGTGTGATCGGCTTGACACGCCCCGTCACCCAGGTCATTCCGACCTTGCGCCAATCATTTACCTTCACACTACCTCGGAGGATGACCTTTTCCTGATCAACCCCTTCGTATATTATTGGAGCGCCCTCTAACCCCGACCTACCGCCCAGGATCTGTTCGTGGTAAATACCCTCATGGATTATGGCTTTGTCGCCTGGCTCAAGCATTGTAGATGCCCGCTTAATTGTTCTGAAAGGCTCTGACTCAGTCCCGGGATAACCGTCGTTTCCACGTGACACGTCCACATGATATGTTTTTGCGGACGCCTGAGCCGCAAAAAGAGCTAAAGTAACGATGACGGACAAAAGGCCCAAGTGCCTTCTAATGGCTACGATCAGCGAACGGAATGAATTCCAAATCAAGGGACGACTCCTCTAAAAAAATCGGCAACCATCAAATGTTGATGCTTGAAAGGATCTTAGTCCAATTGACATACGGATGCCAAGTAGTGTAGCAGATACAAACTTAATTGTCCGTTTCCGATGTTTAAAAAAGACGGATAGTAGTTTCCAACCTGTTAGAAATCATTATCAATACTTCTATTTTATCCGGAATTGGTTATTGACAAGACCGGCAGGTAGTGGTGAAATGGGCAGTTGCGTTTATCAGGGCCGGATCTGGAGAATCTATGAAAATCCGGGAAGTAATTGAGATACTGAGCGGACACATCCTCCTAGAAAATCATGATTTGGATGAAGACCTCCCAAGGGGAGGCGCAGCAGACCTTATGAGCGATGTGCTAGCCTTCGGCACGGAAGGGATGGTACTGATGACCGGGCTGACAAACCCACAAGTGGTGAGAACTGGGGAGATGGCTGGGATAAACGTTATCGTTTTCGTCAGAGACAAGACCCCTCCACGGGAAACCCTCGAACTGGCAAGAGATTCTGGAATGACCCTTATAAGTACGACTTATACTATGTATGAGGCTTGCGGTCGTCTCTACACAGCCGGACTTCCAGGGCTTGGACGAGTTAAGATCGAAAACGATTCATGGTGAAACACTGCACAATTAATAATTTGCTCTCAACAACTCAGATAATGGCCTGATTCAGAGGTTTCTCAAGGCCGGTTGTGCTTATAGTGCCGATATGACCACTCAAGAAATCACTAAGTTCCAGGAATTGGTCTACACAACCAAGGTCGAGACCGTGATGGCGACCAACGTGGTGGTACTGACTCCTACCATGTCCATGGCCGAGGCCAAGGAGCTTATGGAACTGAAGCGCATTTCCGGTGCTCCGGTGGTGGAAGGCGACAAGATTACCGGCATCGTCACTATGAGCGATGTTATCAGAGTTATGGAACAGGGTAATCTCCACACTCCATTGACCGATAATATGACCACACAGGTCAAGACGGTTCTCAGGGACGCTTCTGTCATGGAAGCTGTTCAAAACCTTGGAAGGCAGGGCTACGCTAGACTACCTGTAGTGGATCATGACGGGCGGCTAGTCGGGATCGTCACTACCAGCACCATAATGATAGCGTTGCTGCGAGAGATGGAAGTCAGCTTTCAAAAAAAGGAAGCCGAGAGACTTCAGACATACCGGGCTAGTCACATTTTCCAGGATATCGCGTCCGACGATACGAGCCTCATTCTGCGGTTCGTTGTTGGCGAAAAAGATTTCGACAATGCCGGCAAAGCTTCCAGTATGATCAAGAAATCTCTTCTACGATTAGGGGTGCCCCCTCCGATAGTGCGAAGGGTTTCAGTAGCCGTCTACGAGGCGGAGATGAACCTAGTGATTCATACAGACGTAGGAGGAGAAATAATAGTAGATATTCGCCGTGACCGACTGAAGCTTTCGGCAGTGGATCACGGGCCAGGGATAGAAAATCTCCAACAAGTGCTCCAGCCAGGTTATTCCACTGCTCCTCAATGGATACGGGACATGGGCTTTGGAGCAGGTATGGGCCTTGCGAACATAAAAAGGTGTTCCGATTTGATGACGATGCTCTCAGAGCCTGGTGGAGGCACGCGACTCGAAATAGCTTTTAGTTTTGGGGACGAGGCCCGCCGAGTGGGCACCAAGATCTAAAAAAGTCTTGACAAGGTTAAGCGAACTAATGTTTATTGATGTTTCACGGGTCTATTTTTCGTTTTTCCCAGAGCTACCTATATTAGTACAAACTGAATAACTGAAGCGATGATCTTACGCCTCCCTTTCGAGGCACCGAAGGTTTCAGGTGGAGAAGAGGGATGATTAACAGTTACCTCCCAGTGCTGGTAATTCTTTTAGTTTCAGTGTTTATCGGTCTCGCCATCATAATCTTATCGACGCTCTTGTCCCGGATGAACCCTACTCCGGTGAAGCTTATGCCCTACGAATGCGGGATGGATCCAATCGGGGGAGCGCGGCGGCGCTTTTCGGTTAGATTCTTTATCATGGGGATGCTCTTTATCATTTTTGATATCGAGCTTATCTTTCTCTTTCCGTGGGCAAAAATCTTCGACAAACTGAGGTTTTTCGGCTTCGTTGAGATGCTCGTATTTGTGCTGGTGCTGCTTATCGGATTGGTTTACGTATGGAAAAAGGGTGCACTTGAATGGGAATAGAGAGACACTTAAACGATACGGTGCATGTCACTAATCTCGAGTGGTTCGTGAACTGGTCGCGCAAGTCGTCAATGTGGCCGCTGGGATTTGGCCTCGCCTGTTGCGCTCTCGAAATGATAGCGACTTTTGTGAGCAGGTACGACCTCTCCCGATTCGGAATGGAGGTTGCACGGCCTTCTCCTCGTCATGCTGACTTGATGATAGTATCGGGCACGGCCTCAAAGAAAATGCTTCCTGCAGTCTTGAGGATTTACGAGCAGATGGCAGAGCCTCGTTGGGTTATCGCCATGGGCGCGTGCGCATGCACAGGAGGCATCTACAAGAACTATGCAGTCGTTCAGGGGATAGATAGGCACCTCCCGGTTGACGTTTACATCCCGGGGTGTCCACCTAGACCGGAAGCACTCCTCGACGGAATACTCCAGCTTCACGCCAAGGTTATGAAGGAGCAGTCCATACGAAACCCGAGAGTTACTGAAATTAAGGTGGCTGGACGATGAACCAGGAACTTATTAGAGACAAGTTATCCTCGAACTTTCCACAAGAGGTAATTCAGTCGGCCGTCTTGTTCAGGGAACAAATCAGTGTCACCGTGAGTGCTGAAAAAATTCTCGAGGTTTGCCTATTCCTGAAAGAAGATTCTGACTTGGCCTTTGACTTCTTGTCGTTTGTAGCGGGGGTGGATAGGTATCCCAAGGCACCGAGATTCGAGGTAGTATATCAACTGTATTCTCTGAAACACAACCATCGGTTTCGCGTGAAGACACTTCTTAATGAGCCGGAGAACGGCTTGCCGGAAGTGGATTCGGTTACCGGCATCTGGCCGACGGCGGACTGGCACGAGAGGGAGACAGCAGAAATGTTCGGGATCACCTTCAACAATCATCCTGATCCACGCAAACTCCTGCTCCCGGAGAACTGGTCCATTCATCCTTTAAGAAAGGACTTTCCGTTGCAAGGTACGGGTGAAGACACCCCGGACCTGCCTTCCTAGGCTGGATTTCAAGGAAAATAGCTCATGCCCGAACAAGCGAGCCTCATTGCAGAAACCCGTTCCGAAAAACTAGAACTAAACCTTGGCCCCCATCACCCTAGTACACACGGGGTTTTCCGAGCAGTCGTGGAACTCGACGGAGAGATCGTAGTCAACGTGGTTCCACATCTTGGATACTTGCATAGAGGTTATGAAAAAACCTGCGAAAACAAGCACTATCACAAGGTGATTCCCCTTGCTGAACGCTGTGATTATATGGGGGCTTCCAGCAATTCACTGGTTTACTGTCTGTGCGTCGAAAAGATGCTGGATGTGGAGGCCCCGGAACGTGCTCAGGTCATTCGTGTCATTATCGCCGAACTGTCTCGAATTTTCAGTCACTTATTTTGGCTCGGTACTCACGCTCACGATGTAGGAGCAATGACTCCTCTTTTTTACACACTTCGGGAGCGGGAAGAGCTTATGAACCTCTTCGAACTTACAGCCGGCGGGAGGCTGATGCCGAATTATCTGAGGATCGGTGGGCTGATTAAGGATCTGGAGGAAGGTTTCGTAGAAAGGACCCGATCATTTACCGAACATTTCGATAGCCGGGTTGATGAGTACGAAACGTTGCTTACGAAAAATGCCATCTATATAGACCGTACAAAGGGTATAGGACTGCTGAGTCTCCAAGATGCCATTGCCATGGGAGCCAGCGGGCCCATGATCCGAGGATCCGGGTTGGCGTGGGACATCAGGAAAACCCAACCATACTGCGGTTACGAGAACTATCAGTTCGATGTGCCTGTTGAGACGGGATGCGACGTCTATTCGCGTTATCTGATCCGTATAGAGGAGATGAGACAGAGCAACCGCATCCTCAAGCAAGCAGTGAATAAGTTGCCTGAAGGTCCTATCCGGGCTCAGAAAGCCGGCGTCATCTTCCCACCCCAAGCCGAAATCTATACAAAAATGGAATCACTCATCCATCATTTTATGCTGGTGGTGGAAGGACTTAAACCTCCAGTGGGAGAGTACTATCAGTGTATTGAATCTCCTCGTGGCGAAATGGGGTGCTACATTATCAGCGACGGCGGTCCCAATCCGTATCGTTTGAAATGGCGAGCCCCTGCATTCATAAACCTAGAGTCACTGGCCCTGATCAGCAACGGATGCTTCTTTTCAGATCTGATAGCAATCCTTTCCAGCATTGACATCGTTTTGGCTGAGGTTGACAGATAACAGGAGCATAAGGATCGCTCATGAAGCTTGGGGACATTGTGTCGGAATTGAATCTCGATACGAGGACATGCAGCGACGCTCTAGATCGTATAGTAGAGGGGGCGTACGTGAGTGACCTTCTGAGCGACGTGATCGCTGGAGCTAAGGATGGGGATCTGTGGCTGACCTTGCAGGTGCATCAGAACATAGTGGCAGTAGCATTTCTCAATAATTTGGCTGGAATAATCATCGTAGGAGGCAGGGAGCCTGATCCGGACACTCTTAAAAAAGCTGAAGATCAAGGCGTTCCAATCATGGTCAGCTCTATGAGAAGCTATGAACTGGCCGGAAAACTCTACGAGATGGGAATCCGAAGGCAAGCATGAAGATGGAGTTGCCGGAGCTTTCAATCGAATGTTCATGGCGGAGACACATTCCGCTTTCGTAATGAAACAGTTAGCGATGTGAACCCAACATGGTCAAGCTGTGTTGGGCAAAGTTAAGTACAATAGGGGTTCCCAGGTCGATCTTAAAGTTTTCAGGCTTGACCTTCACATACACACGGTTTTGTCTCCCTGTACCGAGTTGGCGGAGATGACCCCCAGGGCCATAGTTCGAGCCGCCCTGGACAGGGACTTGGACATGATCGCAGTGTGTGATCACAACTCCGCCAGGAACACCTCCGCTACAAGGCGTTCAGCGGAAGGAACCCGACTGGTTGTCATCCCTGGGATTGAAGTGACATCGGCCGAGGAAGTGCATATTCTAGGCCTCTTTCCTTCTGATGTGGCCGCTGAGAAGGTCCAGGAGGAAATATATGCACGACTCCTCGGCATGAATGACGAAGATGTCTTTGGTTACCAAGTTGTGGTTGACGAGCATGATCAGGTTGAAGATCTGGACCAGCGACTACTCATCGGAGCTACAACATTGCAGGTGGAGAAAGTGGTTCGCATGATTCATGAATTTGAGGGATATGCCGTAGCATCGCATATAGACAGGCAGGGATTCGGTATTTTCAGTCAGCTTGGATTCATTCCACCCGGCCTAGGACTGGATGCGCTCGAGGTTTCGAGGCAATCTGACTTTGATGCGGCCCGATCGAGATACCCTCAATGCCGAGATTATTCTTTAATCACTGGGTCTGACGCTCACTTCCTCGATGATATTGGTTCTGCGGTCACCTTGGCAAGAATGGCTGAACCCACCTTTGAAGAATTAGGTAAAGCCCTTGCTGGAGTTGATGGAAGGGAAGTCCTCAAGGGCAAGACGCTGTGACGATGGCGAGGAGTTTGACGTTCATTTTTTTTAACCTGCGGTCCCAGGCTTTGCTGTAGGACTTAACAGACTGTGCAGAGGCCATGGAGGATCTGTCACTCCATATTCTCGATGTGGCTGAAAACGGAATAATTGCAGGAGCCGATTTGATTGAGATCAGCATCGAAGAGGACCTGAACGCAGACGAACTCCGGGTAGCCATAATAGACAACGGTCGTGGTATGACTAAAGAGTTCCTAACAAGAGTCCTGGATCCATTCGTCACCACCAGGACTACACGCAAGGTAGGATTGGGTCTGTCTCTGTTCCAACAGTCCGCGCAGGAAGCGGGCGGTGATTTAACAGTAGATTCAACTTCTGGACACGGAACGAAAGTGACAGTTTTTATGACCCACAGCCATATAGATCGAAGACCATTAGGCAACATGGCCGCGACCATGCTGACCTTGATAGAAGGTAATCCAGGAGTCGATTTTGTTTACGCACACAGGAAAGACGGGAAGGAATACGTCCTAGATACACGGGAGATCCGTGCTGAACTCGAAGAAATCCCTCTTAACAGCCCAGAAGTTGTTAGTTTTATCAGAGAAAACCTTGTGTGTGGTCTCCGGGAAGTTGCTTGAGACAGATT
>CAIXMD010000117.1 GCA_903920415.1 uncultured Desulfomonile sp. | reverse complement strand
CCTCCGGGATCTTTACGGGCAAGACTCATCAGTACACGCAGAGCAGTCTCGAAGAGGGCTGTCTTTCCTCCGAAGATAAAATCATCATCATCCGACATCTCAACTGTTTCGGCTTCCATGGCTTCCAATATCGCTATGGCCTTCCTGTACGACTCCAGGGCTTCTCCCGGGGTCTTTTTACTTTCCAGTGTCCGACCCATTATGAAATAGGCCTTCCATAGCATGCTGCGGTCCTCGGAAGACTGAGATATCTCAAAAGCTTTCTTCAGATCTTCGACGGCTGTCTCGGAATCTCCCAGAGTAGACGTTACCAAGGCTATTTGGAGTAAGTTCTCGTTTACACCACGGCGGTCACCGAGCTTTGTGTGGATATCCTTAGCCTCCCCGTAGTGATCCAGGGCAACACGGGGACGCCCAAGAACCTGATTGAGGGTACCCATGCGCGTAAGGATTCGTGCTTCAGTCTGTCCATCATGGGTCTCTCTGCTGAGGACCAACGCCCTCTGCTGATATTTCAGGGCCGTCTCCGCATCCCCCAACTTGCTTGAAATGTCGCCTAAGCGGATTAACTGGCTCTTCTGCAAAGAAATGTTTCGCGTTTCGGTGCTCATTCTCAACGCATCTTCATAAAAATCCTTTGCTTTGGAATATTCTTCCATGGAGTAGTAAATATTTCCGATGCGATCGTATATCCGCGCGAGGACACTTTCATTCCCCGGATTCTGTAAAATGGTAAGAGCTTTTTGGTAATGTTCCAGCGCGCGCTCAAAGTCCCTGAAACCTTCGTAAATCTCCCCTAAGTGAAAATCCAGCTCACGGGACTGGGAAGCCGGAATCCCTAATTCAGTACGAAGCCGCTGCGCTTCCAGCAAGTTCTGAAGAGCATTTTCATAATCTTCAGTCTTTACTTGAATTACCCCTATGCCACCTAGAGCCCAGAGTTCTCCTTTGCGGTCGCCCTGCTGTTTCATCGTGCTCAATGTAAGGCGAAGAAGTTCTAAGGCCTTGTTGTAGTCACCAGTGTCCTCAAGCACTGTAGCCATCTTGAGGTTAATTGAGGCAACGGCTCGGGCGTCCGCCGTCTGTCGGGCCAGTTCAAGGGCACGATTCAAAAGTGAAAGCGCTCCGGCAGAATTGTTCTTGGCCCGCTGCAGCATGGCAAGTTCCGAAAGTATTGCCACCTCACCTCTCGGGTTTCGGATGACCTTGTTAAGTTTTGCAGCTTCTTCCAACGCTGAGGAAGCATTTTCCAAATTGCCCTTTGCTAGATATATTCTCCCCATATTTGCAAGATCAGTGGCTGCTCCCCGATTGTCTTTTATCTCTCGATGAAGCTTCAAAGCAGCCGCAAATCTCTCGAGCGCCGCAGATTGCATTCCCCTGGCCGCGTCAACGTGACCCAAATTGGTGAGCGAATCCGCTTCACCCTTCTTGTCGGAAAGCTCTTTAAAAACGGTTAAGGCCTGTTCAAGATTATGCTGAGCTTCAGGAACTTGATTGCGTAGTCTCAGTATGTTCCCTATATTTGCAAGGTTTGCTGCGTATCCCCTGCGGTCTCCAATTCCTCTGCGCAGCTCCAAGGCCTCGCTGAAATATTCCATGGCCTTGTCGTAATCACCTTGATTCTTGTAATGGACGCCCAGAGCGGTCAGATCACGACCTTCCCCTAAACGATCACCAATGGACCGATGTTCCTCTAATGCCTTTTGAAGCAAACGTAATGCATTTTCTTGCTCGCCTCGCATTTCGTGAGCTAATCCCACGAGGTGATCGCTATCGGCAATCCCTCGTAAATCGTTTATCTCCACGAAGTCTTTGCGCGCGTCGGCTGCGTCCTGTAAAGCTTTATCCAATGACTCCCTGGATAACTTGAATCTGGCAACTGATAAACGCAAATTTCCTCTCGTTCGCGTATTTATACCGACTTTGGAATCGTCTATCGCTTCTTTCAACAATTTCGAAGTGAACTCGATGTCTCCCAAGCTGCTGTGAATCTCGGCAAGGACAATACGCGCCTGTACCATCTGATCTCGATCATTGATCTTCTTTGAGAGGGCCGACGCCTCCCGAACATACTCCAAGGCTTTTTGGACAAATCCCTGACGAAAATAGACTTCCCCTATCAGAAGGAGGGCCGCGGCCTCTCCTCCAATAGCTGATTTGCTGCGGAATTCTTCGAGTGATTTACCGGCTAATTCAAGGGCAGGTTTCGATCGTGAGCGGTCCAAGTGGATGTTCGCCAGAGCAAGCCTCACACGTGCCGCCATGAGGCTATCTCCGGATGTTTCGTAAAGGCTCAAAGCCCGAGAAAGGTAATTGATTGCCTGAACAGTCTTTCCCTGGTGATAAGCGTTCATTCCTTTTACCATCGAGGGAAACGCCGCGCTCTCTGCATTCTCTTGTCCGGTCAAGAACGTTTTGGCTTCCTCTATGGTCTTTTGAGCGCCCTTGATGTCGCCGAGTGTCTGTTCGAGATAGGCTATTCCAAAAAGAGTTTCTCCAAGCTCCTTTTTCCTTTTCAAATCACGATATACTTTCTCCGCTCGTCTGAAATGATCCGTGGCCGTTCGGTAATCAAAACGTGACACCTGGACTTCCCCGATACGGAGGTTCACTCGCGCAATTTCAAGCTGATTCCCATCTTTGCTGTACATGGACAAGAGACGATTGAGAGATTTGAAGGCGTCAGAATATCGCAAAAGCTTGATCTGGCACGAAGCCATGAGTTCCAACAAATCCGGCATTTCAGCTTCTTCCGACGTGGGAAGGATTTTCAGCGCCTCTTGGAGCGATTCGAGAGCTGGGGCGTAGTTCGACTGGGCCATGAGGATACGAGCGGCAAGAATGTGATCAACACTGCGCGCCCTCGCGTTCTTCAACGCGTTGTTAAGCTCGATGGATTGGTTGATGTACGCGAGTGCTTCCTTATTGCTTCCCAAGCGGTGAGAGACACGGGCAGCACTGCTGAGAACCGAGGCAATGACTTTTTTGTTACCCGATGCCGGTAGCTTCTTGAGGACCATTTTATGGAGTTCAATAGATTCGGCGAGTTT
>CAIXMD010000116.1 GCA_903920415.1 uncultured Desulfomonile sp. | reverse complement strand
TTGAGACGCTCAGTCATCTCGGAGAGACCATGAGCCGTAATCGGGTTCCCGCCCGTAAGGTTTTGGGCCGTAAATGGCCCCACGGCTAGTCCAAGGCATTTGGCGGCCACAGTGTCGACCTGCTTTGTATCGCCCAGACCTGAATCCACGCATTGCACGCACGCCAAAAGTAGTCCTTCAAAAACCGGGTCCACGGCGTAGCCGTACCGAGAACCGACTCTAATGGGGATCTTCCCGATGAACTCGTAGAAGCGCATCATAAAGTCCGTAGTTTCAGTGTCGGTATCCTTGCCCGGGATGATCTCCAGTGCCTGGTTTCTTTCCGCAGGGAAAAAGTAGTGGGTGCAAACAGCGCGCCCTTTGTATTTAAGTTCCTCGAAGATGCGTTCAGGCTCGAGGTGTGAAGAATTGCTGGTAACTATCGCGTTAGGATCCACGAGTTCTTCAACCTGTCTGAAGATCCGCCGTTTGAGCGGGAGGTCTTCCGTAGCAGCCTCCACCACTAAATCGGCCCCCTTTAGTTGGCTGTAATCTGATGTGAACAAGACGTGGCTCTTTATACCTTCGACTTCGTGAGGTTTAAAAGCACCGGTCTGAGCGCCTTTGTCAACCTTCTTAAAGAGTTTGGCCTTTCCTTTTGTTAGGGCTTCCTCGACTACATCCACCACCACGACCTGAGTCCCATAGCGGTGGAGCGTTTTTACGAAGTGGAGGGCTATGTCGGGACCTATCTGCCCGGAGCCGATCACACCTACCTTGCTGATGGCACGATCTCGGAACACAAAAGCCATTGTCTATCCTCCTTGGAGACCATTGTCTGTTCATACGGGGAAAAACTGAGATAATAAGTTAAATTATCATTCGTGGTGCAAAATTGTAAAGCAAAAGGCTCTCTGTAATCGTAACTTTTTTTAATATAATGCTGAATTTCCCACGTTTAAGACTCAATATGTTCATCATTGTGAAACACCTTTATGAAAGTTAATGAAAAATTATTTCCATTCTGTTCGTGAAAAAAAGTGTGTCAAGGTTTTGTCGGATAACTGATTCGTGGTATCTTTTCTTGATTGAAAATGCACAAACTCCGGAGAGACTTGAAATGAAACTTGAAGATGCAGTTAAAGGCAGAAGAAGCATACGCGCTTTTCTTCCTAATCCAGTTCCTCGTGAAACCATGACCAAGATACTAAAATTAGCCACTTGGGCACCCTCGTGGGGAAACACCCAGCCATGGGAGATTGTGGTGGCTGACGGAGCAAAGGCCCAGGAATTGGCTCGATTATTCGAGGAAGAGGGAACGCGTGGAACTGCTCCTCGGCCTGATATAGAAATGCCTGTCGATTTTCCCGAGCCATTTAAGAACAGGTATATGAAACTGGGAAAAGATCTCCTCACTTATATGGGCATAGAGCGGGAGGACAAGGCAGCCCGGAAGCAGCATTATATTAATATGTATAAGTTTTTCGGAGCGCCGGCCGTGATTTACCTGATAATCGACGGTGGACTTAATGTGCCCTATTCATGTCTTGACGTGGGCTCTGTCGGAACTACCCTATGTTACGCGGCGTTGCAGGAAGGGCTGGGAACCATCTATCTCGCAGCTTCCATGCACTTCCCTGACATTGCAAAAAAAGTCTTGAGTGTGCCGGAACACAAGAAAATAGTGATAGGTATCGCTATCGGCTACCCTGATCTACACAATCCGGCGAGTCTTTTCAGGAGCGATCGTGTGCCGGTCGAAGATATACTCAGGTACGCATAGAGCACATAATACGGACAGACAATTGCGGCGAGGTTTTCTTACGGAGCGGCAACTATGACTGAAAGGTATCTGGTCCGGCATTATTGACTTGAGGTATGGCCGGCGTTAAGATTCCCCGGTATTTTTCAAATGCGTTATTACTGATCCGGCTGATACCGGCGCTCATTTTATTTTTGGAAACATGGCTGATTCAAGCGCGCTGAGGTGATGACTGGACACCATGAAGAGGCGTGATTTCATTAAATCTGTCGGCATGGCAGGGACCTGCTCCCTGATGGGCATGGTTGCCCTGCAACGGTCTGACGGATCTAGGGCCGAGGCTTCTGCAATAAACGAGTCGAAACGCCCAGGTCAACAAACTATTGCCCTCAACGGGCCGTTTGATCTGGCATTTGATCATTCGGGGGGTCTTCTTGTCACCGACTCTCCCGGCTACCGGATCGTACGACTGGAAGCTACCGATCAACCGGCAGTATCTTTCGGAAAGCCAGGCTCAATAGTGGGCCGATTGAATTTCCCGAGAGGGATCGCTGTCGGACCGGACGGCCTTATCTTCGTAGTAGATTCCAATAATTGCCGTGTCCAAGTGTTCGACGCGAATGGCAGTGTCAAAAGAGTTATCGGATCAATAGGCTCCATAGGCGGTACATTTGCGACCCCCCAGGGAATTTGTGTTGATGGGAACGGGAAAATTTTCGTGGCTGACACCAGGAACCATCGAATACAGATTTTTGTTCATTACGATCTTGTAGCAGTAATTGGTGATCTTGGCGATGGGGAAGACCAGTTTCGTCTTCCCACAGCTTGTGCTGTGAGACCTGACGGGGAGATACTCGTTCTCGACAGTAAGCACGGGATGATAAAAGTATTTGGGGAAGACCTCAAGTTCAAGTTTAGTTTTGGCGGCGTAGGAAACAATCCGGGAATGCTCAATATGCCTCAAGGAATGGCCTTGTGCTCGGATGGTGCCGTCTGGATAGCCGACACGGGCAACCATAGAGTTCAGAAGTTCGGCTCGGATGGCAAGCTGTTATCTGTTGTAGGAAAAAACGGTTCAGGAGTCGGCGAATTTAACAACCCCACGGGTATCGCTTGCCGAGAAGAAAACATTTATGTCGCTGATAACGGTAATCGGAGGATTCAAGTCAGGACAAGGAATGGTTTTGAGGTCCTTGCAATTCAAAAGCATAACTTTGAGGGACCTTGGGGAAAGAAATCAAGGGTACGCCTGACAGACAATTTGCGGGGTGATATGCTCCATGAATCTTGAACACGCGACGCTCTTATTTTTGGTCGCTGTTTTCGTAGTAGCAGAGGTCTTCAGGGCTAACCGTGGAATTCGGGGAGTAATACTTTCGATGAATGATGTCGGATCTGATTTAGTGACCCTTCCATCGACCACGGCAACAGTGAAACTCCAGGACGGCAACGAGATAAATGCCACCCTAGACTGTTGCACGGTTTGCATAGGTCAATTGAAGGTAGGGGACGAGGTTCGCGTGACCGACTCTCGATCAGGCTACGTGATCGATTTACCCTGGTTTCGGCAGAACTGCAAGAACAAGGACGCTTGACGAATCGGCATAGCTTTGACTGTAACTATTTTAAAGCATTTGAAATAGTAGTGATCGCCTGAAGCTTCCCCCACGGGCCTCAATCAGGGTCGTGGACTGGAGATATTTTTTTGGAAATCCTGGGCTTTATCACTCTGACAATTTTCCTGGGTCTTATGCTTCTCACCCTGTTCGGTTATATCCGTACGCCTGTCCAGACCGTCCTCGTCTTGTCCACAGTGCTCTGCCTATTTGTAGGTGCAGTGTTCCGGTATGCATACCAGGGTTTGAACTCCGTAATGCTCATGCCGAACGAGTTTCTCGGTGGAATCATTCTGCATCCAATTACAGCCCTTCTGACGGGCCTGTTTCTTGCCGGAGGCCTGAAGGCTTCGGGAGGATTTGAGGCATTGAAGGTGCTTCTCCGCTATCTACGCAAGAGCCCCTTAGGGCTTGTGGGAACGTTGGTCATACTTATAAACTTGCCTGTGATTTCTTCCCTGCCTTGCGGGCGTATTCTCGCCGCTGCTTTGTTGCCGCTGCTCTTCACATTCGGGTTTGAGGGTGGTTTGGGGCTTCTCACTAAGGCCCAGCTCGTGGTGTTGATCGGGGCTTTTACACGCAATGCCATGGGTTCTTGCGGACCATCCCCAATCGGTGGTGTGGGGCAAATTGCCGAGGGATTCTTAGGGAGTTTCTTTGCAACGGCATCTGACGGTATATTGCGCGCTCCTCAAGCGTTTTCGCTGATGTTAGGCACGGCGGTCGTTGCACTATTTTTGAAGATGGTAAGTCAGAAGCTTTATCCCAACGATGTGGCCTTGAGGGACGCTCCTGTCTCCTCTCCGGGTCAGAGACGTATGGAACCGGAAATCATTGCGCCGCTCGAAGGATATCTGGCTTTAGTGGTTTTTGTGATTTCACTTTTGATCGCCATTTTTCAGCCCTTCGGAAAGATGCCGGTTCAGTCGGTACTGGTAGCCGGCGCTCTGCTCATGATAGTGGTATGCCGGATTCGGCTTACAGACCTCCTGGAAGGGATCATACTGCTGCCGGTAACCGCCATGGCCGCTGGGTTTTTAGCAGCCGGCGCTCTTGCAGCTACAGGAGGTTTCAATGCACTGGGTGTCCTTCTGAACAGCCTGGTAAATATACCATTTCTGGGAGTGGCAGGAATGCTGGCAATTTTCGTACAGTTCCAGACCATTCTCCCCTTGTCATGTGCACGCATCTTGACGGCTGCTCTTGTTCCAGTGTTGTACCTGTTCGGGCCGGCGAAGTTCGGTTTTCTTGACTGGTCTCAATTAGCCATTGTAATGGCCGCTTACATAATCAATGCAACAACATCATGTGGACCTTCCCCTCTCGGAGGCGGAGGGATGATGGGGGAAGGGACGATGAGGGCGGAGACTGGCTTCATAAAGGGAGCCTACACGTTCGCGTCCATGGCAATCATGGCTCCAATGGCAGCCATTTATATGAAATTCCTAAATCTTTCGATTTTTCAGCCTTCCGACCCCCGGTTCCTCGGGGACATCGTAACGATAGGCGAGTTTGCTCTCGTTATTGCGGCAGTAAACATATTGTTTATATCCGTTGGAAGCAGTATTTTCAGCGGCAACGCTTCCAAGAACTTCGTCGTGCAGCTCATGGGTTTTCTCTTCAGTGGGGCTATTGGCGGTGGTATCCTTGCCTTTGCTCTGTTCGAACACAATATTTGGGCAATCCTTCAAGGGACTGCTGGAGGTATTTTTGCCGCGACGCTTATCGGCCTCATGGTTCCTAAAGTGCTGTCCAGGAGGATGACCGCGACATTGAGCGGGCCGGAAATTTAGGATCGTGATGACAGCCAATTTTGAGAGTGGTTTCATGATACGAAAAAAACTAAGTGAGGATGTAACTTGTTGACTTGGATCATCTTCGCATTTGTGGGAATCCTTTCAGGTGCAATCATTGCCTGGGCTTTGGATATGAACTCCCCTAAAGAACTCATGCAAGGGGCTATGGGAGGGCTGATTGCGGGTTTACTGATGTCCGCGATGCTGCCCCATTAGGTAAAAAAAAGAGGAAAATCAGGCTCATGCCCAATAAGGAAATCCCTTCGAAAATTGAGCACAAAAGGGACGATACTACGCAACCGTTAGTCTTACCCGGAATCCATAGGTACCAGTTTTTCACAAACCTAAAGGATCGCGGCTGGACTATGAATTTGGATCGGGTGGCACTCTTCGGTATTGTCGGCGCGCTCTTGGCTTCCGTCATCAAGCCGTTGTTACGGTGGAACCCGGCAACCATCTATTGTTATGAATGCAGAGCCTGTTATGCGACCCAGGACCGTTGCCCCGTCGGCATAACTTTGCAAGCCGAATTGGTCGTGGCAGGTCGCGTCACCGATTATGATAGGTTTATTCGCAACGGGGGCCTAAAGTGTATTCGATGCGGAAACTGTCAAAGTTACTGCGTACAGTATTTGCCGCTTCCTCAAATGTTCGCCGTTATGCAGGAAGAAACTCGTGTAGCAATAAGAAATGGAATCGTTCCTCACCATACGCTCCGAAAAGGACTTGACGGAGGCCTGATCGGAAAGGAATTTATTGATGACGTGGTCAAGGCTGTTTAATGATCCGGTAGGCTTTTTCTCTGAAGCCTTAATGAAACGTGGAGTCCGGCTCATCTTTTATGCGGCACTTACTGCCGCTCTTTTTCCATCGAGCCGCTTTATCTTGTTGATAGCATTGGTTGTGACGTTGGCCATAATGTGGACAGCCGATTACCAGCGTAACGGGAGTTTTAAAGTTTGTTACTTGGCCGCAGTACTTGGGATCTTGGTTGTTGGTTACTCTGCGGCGACTATTGATGTGTGGCGCGTGGATGAATTGAGGATACCCAGCAGTCCTTGGGGTAATGGTATTTCGCGTGTGGAGGATGGAACATACACGGGCGAGGGACAAGGTTTCCGAGGACCTATTGCTGTCCAGGTCGAAGTCCGCAACCATCGGATAATAGGTATTAAGACCTTGGAATATCCGGATCTTATTTCAGTTCAGGATAATGAGTTGGCTGCTTTTAAGCGAGAGGTCCTGGAGAAGGGAAAGTTAGAGAAACCCCTTCAGCCTCAGATGTTTCGCGGTGCTACCCAGACTCTTACTGGATACGCGAATGCCGTGGAATCAGCCTTATCGAAAGGTATACCGCAATTCCCACAGTACAGTGTTTTTTCCACTGTTTTCCTAAACGCTTTCCTCGGCAAGACTCCCGATCGCGTAACTCTGAACGCGTTGGCCATACTATTTGCTGCTTTCATGGTGTTTGAATATACCCTCCAATCTATGCTGGTGCCTGGGACTGGGCGATCGATCAACTGCTACAACTGCGCTTCCTGTGTTGGTGCATGTCCCATAAAAGAGGTTGAAGGTGTGCAGATGCCCATGGGGCTAGTTTTACTGACCAGGCTGGGTGATTACGACAGGGTTATGGAGCTTTCCAAGTATTGTGTGGGTTGCGGGCGTTGTGCTGCCAAATGTCCCATAGGCAATTCCGGTCCGCTCGTTATTTCAGCAGCCTTCCAGGCTTCTCGCAAGCAAAAGCGGGAAATGCTCCTCAATGAAAAGAGAGAGACCGCGTGATGCGTAGCGGGGTGTTTTATATAATCGGCATTGCCGTAGTTATCCTTGGAGTAGCTGCCTCGGCGGAACTCTCCCTGAGAAGTTCGAGTTGTATGGCCTGTCACCGGCAAGAGGCAGAGTTTGCTGGTTGGATGTCAGCGAAACTGAAAACTGAGCATAAAGGATTTTCTCATGAATTGTTAGCCTGTGCGGACTGTCACATTGCTGGGAGCCCTGCAGGAACGGCGATGTCGCGCCTGCGCGGTCTGCTCCATGCAGTGACCTACCTGGTTCCTCAGATGGATCCTCGCCGGCCGGAAACGTCCGGTCTTTTTAACAGGACCAGAGTCCCTACCGAGAACTGTCAATATTGTCACTATGCGTCTGTGTACAAGAAGACAGTATATGTAAAAGATTTGCCTCCGAAACTCAAGGAAATTGGGCTCACCATGGACCATCGGAAGCACGTAATTGCCAGGGACAACACTTGTGCCCAATGTCATGAGCGTTTCAAGCGTACAGATGACCTTTCGGCCGACAAGACCGTCAATTATGCGGAAGTAAATCACCTGGCCTGTGATTCATGCCATAGCTTCGCTTCTCATTATTATCGCAGCGGGCATCTTCT
>CAIXMD010000115.1 GCA_903920415.1 uncultured Desulfomonile sp. | reverse complement strand
TAAATTTTTTCGCCCAGCCAGAATTCCAGCTTGTGGACCACCGAGAAGCTTGTCTCCACTAAAACTTACCACGTCCACCCCTCGGGCTAGCACATCCTGAACAGCAACCTCGTCCTTAAGTCCATGTTGAGACAGGTCCACCAGGCAACCGCTGCCGAGATCCATCATCGTGGGGACCTTCGTTTGCCTACCAATAGCAACCAGTTCGTCCAACCCAACTTCGCGTGTGAAACCCACGATTCGGTAATTGCTGGTGTGAACCTTGAGGATTAGGGCGGTTCTATCGTTAATGGCATCTATATAATCCTTCGGGTGGGTGCGGTTGGTGGTTCCCACTTCTTTGAGGATAGCCCCCGAACGCGCCATTACATCCGGTATACGGAAAGAACCACCTATCTCTATGAGTTCGCCCCTGGAGACTACAACCTCTTTTCCCATAGCTAAACTGGAAAGTGCCAGTAGTACGGCAGCTGCATTGTTGTTGACCGCGAGAGCAGCCTCGGCTCCGGTCAACTCCTCCATAAGTGACATCAGATGGGTGTTCCTCTCCCCTCGATGCCCTTTCTCCAGATCATATTCGAGATTGGAATACCCTATTGCCGCCCGAGTGATTCTTTCCGCAACCCTTTTTGACAGAGGGCTGCGTCCGAGGTTGGTATGGACTATGACACCGGTAGCGTTTATGACCTCCCTAAACTTAGGGGCCAGGCGGGACTCGCACATCTTTGAGGTACGGGCAACGACGGCATGAAAGGAACAGTCTGCTTCCCCTGCCTTTCCATGCCGGATATCCTGTCGAAGTTCTTCCAGGGAACGCCGCAGCATAATTTTGACCAAGTCCTCCGAATATTTTCCCCTGAGGGCTGAGAATGAAGGATCGGCCAGAAGTCTGTCTACAGACGGTATGGCTCGTAAGGCACCACTGAGAGATGCTTCTCCCACAGGCAATAACCTTCTTTAGGATGGAGGAAGGGAGAGTTTAAAGGATTTTACGGCTTCCTCAAAAGCCGGGATGAAAGATTCAAAATCTCTTGCAGGAGCTGTAAAATCCACGTTGATTATTTTCTTGTCAGCAATTACCACCAGGCGCCAAGACCTGAGTCGCCCCGGGTCTTCGGGTGGCTTTTCCTTGTACAGTATGGCCTTCCCCCCTTTCAAGCGCAGAGTCTTAACTTCTTGAATGTCTTTATTCTTTTCCGCTGACTTTCGAATTGCTTTGAAAAGCATGTCGCCAGAATCCAGGAAAAGATCACCCCGTACAAGATATATTTCTCCTGAGTCTTTTTTCCATTTATAAATACCGGCCTCATCCACTGTCTCCCGTTTGAAACCGTTCGGAGGCCTAATCCGGAAAATCCCCTCTGTTGTATCTCGAGAGCTTACTTGATCTTCAGCGGGAGTAGCGTCCAACTCTTCTGCCTTTGCATAAGTTAAAAAAAGAAGAAGTACCAGTGGGAAAATACACACTTTGTATATATTTCTTCTCAAATACAGTCCTCCGACTTGACGCGGTTTCAAATTAGATCGAATGATCCTAAAAAGATAATTCGATCTATAATCAGTATATTTTGCGGGGCGTTCACTCCCTGATACATCGATTAATTGAGGGTCGACTATCCATTTTTACCTGTCACAGGATAATTGACCCTGATTGCGTGGATTGATAGCATGTATAGACTACCATGTCAAAAGCGATCAAAACGAAATTTAGTCAACGAAGCAAAAGGGCTGTGGTCCACGTTCTCGGGTGCAAGGTCAACCAGGCTGAAGCCGCCGTAATGGCTCACCTTCTGGAGATGAGGGGGTATGAGGTCGACGCGTCGTTCAAGGACCCTGATCTGGTCCTGGTTAACACATGTTGCGTAACCTCCAGGGCGGAAAGTAAGTCGCGTCGATTGATAGGAAAGTTGTCAAGAACCTTTCCAACGGCACAACTGATTGTTACGGGATGCCTCGCGGAGGTTAACCCATGTGCTCTGGACGGGTTTACCGGTAAATTAAAAATACTCGGAACCTTTGACAAGGACCGTTTTGACGAGTTCCTGGCTGGAGAACTGTTACCTGGACCGGAGAGTAAACAAAGAGGGGCCTCGTATAGTTCTCAATTCGCTGATCTTGGAGTTCCCGACACCCTTGGCCGTGCGAGAACCTACTTGAAGGTCCAGGATGGATGCTCCCAATGTTGCTCTTACTGCGTGGTCCCTCTAGCGAGAGGTCCTTCACGGAGCTTAGTCCTAGGGCGGGCAATATCCCATGCCCAAGCATTGAAAGAAGCAGGTTCAGCAGAAATAGTCCTTACCGGTATCCACCTTGGTAGCTACGGCCGGGATCTCAATCCTCCCTTACGACTCGAAGACCTGTTGGAATCTGTCGTACAAGAATGTAGCGAAGTGCGCTTCAGGATGAGTTCTATAGAGCCTCAGGACATAACTCCTCGTCTTATCGAGTTAGCCGGAGGCCATCCTTCGATATGCAGGCACTTTCATATCCCAGTGCAGAGCGGAGACGACAGTGTACTCAATAGGATGGGGCGCCCCTACGACGCAGCATTCATTAGGGACTTGACCGAAAGGATATTACGCAATATCCCGGAAGCCTGTGTGGGGTTTGACCTAATGGTCGGTTTCCCAGGTGAGGATGAAGACGCGTTTCAGAAGACTTTGGATCTCGCTCGCGACTCCGGCGCAGCTTACCTTCATGTTTTCCCCTTTTCTCCTCGACCTGGGACTCCTGCAGCTTCCTTCGGCTCGCGTGTTCCCGCGACGGTAGCTCGTCACCGCGTCGACGAACTAAGAATGCTCTCCGAAAACTTGAGAAAGCGATTCTTTGAGAGATCTGTTGGGAAAACGTTCAAAGTCGTTCTGGAATCCGGACCTGATCTGATAACACGCAGCGTAGTTGCAAGAACCGACAACTATATACCCGTCCGTGTCAAAACCGAAATGAACCCTCTCACGGGAAAGGTCTTTCATGTGATCCTGGAAAAAATTGTAGGCGGCGAGGTGTTGGGAATCTATATCTAACCCTGCTCTAACGGCACACGAGTTCTTCTGATCAGCTCTCCTGCTTTCAGTAAGTGATCCAGGGCATTGTGAAAGTTTTCAGATTTATTCTCTTGAAAGTAATTGGTGATCGAGTCGCAAGCCTGATAGGCCTGAGTTATGGACTGCCTGATCAGGGAATGAAAATCTGAATACTTTGCAGGTGGAATTACTGCGAATGTTTTTGAGTCCAGAATTCGAAGTTCTCGTTTCAATGAATTCATCTTCATGAGAATTTCCTGGGGTACTGGGGCGGCGTTAGCATCCGAGGGATCATAATCTTCCATAGTCAAGGCAGGCGCCCTCGTCATGAGAAGAGAAAGTTCCTCGAGGATGGGAGCAGTTTCTTTGAGATAATCCCTGACTTCGCGGCTGTCGCGCGCGTCTTCATTCAAGGGAGAAAGTACGAACTCCTTGACGGAGGGAGCCAAACTCTCTTGCGAAGGAATGGTCTCTTTAGACTGGTGCTTTTCTTCGAGGGGCACCGACCGGGAGTCATCGGGTTGAACCTCACGAGAATCCGGCTCCGGCACTTGCATCGGCTGTGGTTCAAGACTCGATTCGTGCAAAGATTCCGCCACAGGACCGTGCTCAGGTTTTGTTATTGACCCTCGATCAAGTTCAGGTTCTTGCAATGATACAATTTCCGGGTCCCTCCGAGTATCGAGAGGAATCCATTCTGTCGGATCATGCATGTCATGAACTTCGGTCCGTTCCGAAGGAATTGTTCTTGGTGACTCTTTGGATGGTTCATTATCCAGAACGACAGGCAACCGATATACCGGCTTCTTCCGTAGGACTTCTTTGCGGGGCACAGCGGGGAGATCGCCAATCTCTTCAGGTGCGAGAGGAGGCTTTAATAAGATGTTTTCATACTCTTTCTCCTCGGAACCCCGAGCGGGAGCCGGTTCTTCAGGCAACTGATCCGGAGGAACACTTAGCACCGGACTCTCTTCTACGGGGGGGGCATCTACAGAGGGGTCCTGAATGGATCCCACACCGACAGATTCTCCGTCAATAGGATCAAACGGAAGTCGATGGACCGGGGCCTTGGTCGGCAATTCCTCTCCTGAGGGAACATGTCTTTCCTGCTCTTCGGCTTCAGGCGTCGATCTTTGCCACTGATCCCCAATAATGCTTTTCATTTTTATTTCGGGGATAGATACGACGTATCCCGAATCGCCGATTACGGCAGAAGAATTTCCCCGCCCCTCTTTGCTTTTCTCTGACGGATTTTGTTCGCTCGTGTCGCCGAGTTGTGCTTGAACAAAAGGTATAAATGAAAAACAGAGGCAGGTCGTTAGAAACACTAGAAAAGCCAAAACGTGTCTAATTGGCCATGTGGAAGGTACCTGGCGGAGTAATTCTGCAGAGCTTTTGGAGTGTATCGTCATTGGCTAAAACCTCGGAAAATAACTTCCGCCATTTGGATTATAATTTTAGCCCTTTGAGTCAGATTCGTCAAGTCGATCAAGCAGCTCCCACAACTCTGACGCAGAAGAGGGGCGTCTTTCCAGGACATGGATTCTGTCGAGAATTCCGTTTATGAATGAAGCCGAGTTCTCAGCACCGTATTTCTTACCGATCTCAATGGCCTCATTTAAAATGACCTTGCCTGGTACATCGTGAAAATGGGTAAACTCGGCAATAGCCATCCTCAGTATGTTCCTATCGACTCGGCTGATTCTCGTGAGCTTCCAATTGTGAGACAGGTGAGAGATGAGTTTGTCGATAACCTTATAGTCAACGGATACCACGCCCACCAGGTCCCTGGCGAAATCTCTAATCACCCGATGCATATTCAGGTCCTCATCCTGATTTGAATCGAAATGACTCTCCAGGAAGGGCAAGGTTTCCGTGGGGTCCTCATTCCTTGCGTCGGCTGCGAACAGTACCTGTAGTACAAATTCACGAGTTTTGCGTCTGGAAGGCACAGTAAAATTTAGACTTACGCTGAAAAATAAAAAAGATGGCGGGTTTGAAAACCCCTTCTAAATCTGTTTAAAAAGGTTGGCCATTTCTATCGCCGACACGGCAGCCTCTGCTCCCTTGTTTCCTGCTTTGGATCCGGCCCGTTCTATCGCCTGTTCTATAGTGTCGGTGGTCAGCACGCCGAATGCGACTGGAACAGACGCTTCCAGGGACACTTGGGCAATTCCTTTTGTAGTTTCGGCAGCAATATACTCAAAATGTGGTGTTGAGCCGCGTATTACCGCTCCAAGCGCTATTACCATGTCGTATTTTCCAGACTTGGCTATCCGTGAAACAACTTGAGGAATCTCAAAAGCCCCCGGCACCCTGACTATCGTTATGTCGTCCCCAATGGCGCCGTGTCGCACAAGAGCGTCGACAGCTCCGTCAATCAACCTGGAGACAATAAAATCGTTAAACCGGCTGGCCACAAGTGCGGACTTCAGGCCAACACAATTCAAAACGCCCTCGACTATTCTGGTCATAAAGCCTCCGAATAGTTCACAACTCCGTGTCACAACAAGATTTGTTGAGAATTATAGGCCTTGCTCATGCCATGTGTCAATCGGGCTTACTACAGCCTCGTTTTTAGTTGACTCGCTGCACCCGTGAGAGTTTGCTCCAAAAAAAACTCTCCAAGAGGCGCCAAGATGTAACTATGCTTTATCAGCCAAGATTCTTAACGTCATAAAGGTGGCCCATCTTATCTTGCTTGGTTTTAAGATAACGGAGATTCGTCGAGCAGGGCTCAATAACTATCGCTACCTGCTCTACGACTTCCAGACCGTAACCTTCCAGACCCACGATCTTAGTCGGATTGTTGGTCATCAGGCGCATCTTTCTTACCCCTAGATCGGCGAGCATCTGTGCCCCTATACCATAATCCCTCAGGTCCGGTTTAAAACCAAGTCTGATATTCGCTTCAACAGTGTCGCAACCCTGGTCTTGCAGGGCATACGCTTTTATTTTGTTTAATAGGCCAATGCCGCGTCCCTCCT
>CAIXMD010000114.1 GCA_903920415.1 uncultured Desulfomonile sp. | reverse complement strand
TGTGCAGGAGTCCTCCTCACAGTACTTCCTACTACTGGAGACACCGGCAAAGTTGTGGTGGAAGGTAACTGGGGGTTGGGAGAGAGTGTCGTGAGTGGAGAAATCACCCCGGATCAGTTTATCGTAGATAAGGAGTGTGGAGACGTTGAGTGTACTATCGGCAATAAGACGAAGATGGTATGTTACCATGATTCAGGGACCCGGACGGCCGATGTCCCCCAAAATATGCAGTGTGAGTTCTGCCTGAATCCCGATGAACTTCAAGAGATAGTTAGAATCTCAAAACAGGTAGAGGCTCACTTCCAGGCGCCTCAAGACATGGAATGGGTGCTTGACCAAGATCTTCCTTTCCCCGAAAATGTTTTTTGGGTGCAGGCTCGTCCGGCCAAGTTTACAAAGAAAAAAGAGAACGATGCGGAGTACCTGGCAGAACTGATGACTCGTATCTTCAAAATGTAGCCTGGGAAAACATTCCGTCTCAGGAGGCACAAATGACAATTCTTTTTACCCAGTACTGGGATGTAATCCCGGGAAAATTCGATGACTACTCATCGTTTGTCACAAACGAATACAATCCCACTTTAGAAAAATTGGGGATCAAGCTTCTTGGAGGGTACTACGTAGCGGTGGGCAATGGGCCCAGAATAGTTGCAGTGGCAACGGTGGAAGATCAGAATTATTTGCGCAAAATCCTTGCCACAGAGGATTATCGGATAATTTCTACCAAACTCCTCGGCTTGGTTTGGAAATATTCCAGTAAGTTATGGGTATCGAGCGGCAGGCTTTTGGATGGTCCCTATCGAATTCAAACAAGTGCCTGGAAGTTCAACCAATACTACAATGTTCTTCCTGGAATGGAATCGGAACACTATCGGTTCGTAAAGGAAGAATGCATCCCAGGCATGAAGGAACTGGGAGTTCCTATTACCGGAGCGTGGCGTCTTGTTATCGGAGAAGGGCCTAGAATACTTGCAGAAAGCACTGGAAGAAATATTGTCGACATTGCCAAGGCGATCGATACCTCAGAGTTCAGGCAGATGGTACGTTCACTGAAAAAGACATACGCAACTGATTACAGCAGCAGAATTCTCGCGCCCACCGGACGTATCGAAGTGCCTTACATCATGAGTGAGATGATGAAGGGCTTTTAGAGCGACTGTTGGCCCGAATATGCCTTTGGGAGGGAATTTCCCCACCGCTTTTTTTGGTCAGGCTGTAAAGTCTGCTCCTTTTTGCCATTTCTACTCTAAGGAGATCGAAGATGTACGTGCGAATGACTTTTATTAACGTGAAAGACGGAAAAATGGGTGAACTGAGAGAACTCTATAACAAGGAAGTTATTCCGGCCCACAAGAACCATAAAGGGATACGCTTTGTGCATCTCCTGGAATGTTTGGAAGCCGGCAGCGAAGGTATTTCCGTCACGGCCTGGGACACAAAGGCCGATCTGGACGCATACGAGCGGAGTGGTGCCTACGAGAGACTTGTAGGACTTTTTAATGAAATGTACAGCGGGAAGCCGACGCTCAAGTCCTATGAGGTTACTGCGAGTTCCGAGCCGATTCTTCTGAGAATTTTTTGAGGCTGCCGCAGTGTATGGTAAGTTCGAAAAAATCTATCAATTGGCAAAGCCCTTTCTCGATACCCGGGACAACGATATTCATACTCGGATAGCTTATTCTTTTGCTTGCCGACTTCTTGAGGCGGAGGGCGGCAATGAAGATGTAGTGCTTCCTGCAATAATACTTCATGACGTCGGTTGGAAAAGCGTGCCTGAGGAATTACATCTCAAAGCCTTTGGTCCTGGCGAGAACGATATGATTATCAACAGGGTACATGAGGTCGAAGGCGCGAAGACAGCGAGGAGGATACTTGAGGAAGTCAATCATGATCCTTCCTTGACCGAAGAGATCGTAGCAATCATTCTCGAACATGATTCCAGGCGCGAGGCTCTTTCGGTCAACGATGCTATCGTGAAAGATTCCGACAAGCTGTGGAGATTCTCCAAAGAGGCTTTAGAGATCGATCCAAATCGATTCGGCATACCTCCAGCAATCCATGCAAAGTGGCTCAAGCTCCAGATCGAAGATTGGTTTCTTACCGAAACAGCCAAAAAGATTGCAAGAGAAGAGCAAAGGCTCAGGACTCTAAGTTTCGGCATCAAATCGGATTAGAGAGCCTCGTTCAGTTGAAGGGGTAATAATGTCTACATACACAGGGCATCTCTTGAGGGTGGATCTGTCGTCGGCCTCGGTGACAAGGGAGCCCATACCCTTGGACCTTCAAAGAAAGTTTGTAGGGGGTAGGGGTTTCGGAATCAGCTACCTATTCGAGGAGATGCACAAGGGAATTGATCCGCTGGGTCCAGAAAATAAACTGATTTTTTTGCCGGGAGTTCTGGCCGGTACAGCGGCGCTGGGATTCGGTCGATGGATCGTCATGACAAAAAGCCCTCAGACCGGAGGTCTGGCTAGGGCCGTGGGAGGAGGAAATTTTGCTGCGTTTATGAAATTTGCCGGCTACGACATTATTATTATTGAAGGGAAAGCTGCAACACCCTCATATCTTTTACTACATGAAGAAGGTTGTGAAGTGATAAGTGCCGAGGATCTGTGGGGGATGGACACCCAGGTGACTCAACAGGCTCTGGCCGCGAAGCACGGCACACGTACTCAGACTGCATGTATTGGCCCCGCCGGTGAGAAGCTTGTGCGCTACGCTACGATAACTCACGGCACCAGGACTGCATCCAGGTGCGGAGTCGGCACTGTAATGGGGGCAAAAAACCTGAAGGCAGTATCCATAGCAGTGCGACCCAGAGTGCCTGTGGCTTACGACAAGGAAACATTCCGATCCCTGTTAAAAGAGCATAGCGGAATATTAAAAGAGCATAAAAGACGCGTAAAAATGCATACATTCGGGACCACCTTCCTCGCTCAAATGACCAGGGAGATGGGAATATTGCCTGTTAAGAATTTCCAGACAGGCGATCTAGACGGAATTGATGGTCTTTTCACGCAGGCATATTCGAGAATGAGGGTAGGGACCCACGGGTGCTACAACTGTATGACCCGTTGCGGTCAGATTCACCAGGTCAAGGAAGGGCCGTATGCGGGTGCGATGAGCGAAGGCCCTGAATACGAGACTATATGGGCTTTTGGAACCCAGGTGGGAAATACGGATGCAGGGGCCACGGTTGAGGCCGACCGCATGTGCGATCTGTTGGGTCTTGACACCATAAGCACCGGCAACACTATTGGGTTTGCCATGGAACTCTTTCAGCGAGGCATAATAACGAAAGACGACACCGACGGGTTGGAGCTTGAGTGGGGAAACCACAGGGCAATGCTGGAGATGATCGCAAAAATAGCCAGGAGGGAAGGGTTTGGAAGACTTCTGGGAGAGGGAACGAAGAGAGCTGCTGAAGCCATAGGGAGAGGGGCGGAAAAGTATGCCATTCATTCAAAGGGCCTTGAATTTCCTGCGTACGATCCACGCGCGGCAAAAGTACACGGACTCAGCATGGCTACCTCGAACATTGGGGGGAGTCATATGTACGGCTATGCCAGACAGGAGATATCGGGTAAGCCTGATCCCAGGGCAATAGATAGATTTTCTGATTCAGGAACTGGGGATGTGGCCGCGTACAACCAAATCGACAAAGCGGTTGAAGAAACTGGTATTCTTTGCAACTTCGCCGACTCCGGAATGACGCGTGAACTCTTGGCGAGGCTTCTGGTAGCTGCTACAGGGTTCCAAGAATTACAGGAAAAAGGATATCTCAGACTCATCGGGGAAAGGATAGTTTGTCTCGAGAGGTGTTTCAATGTTAGGGAAGGTTTCTCCAGGAAAGACGACAAGTTACCGGAAAGGATGACAACTGAACCCCTTACGGCTGCTGGACCGGCCACAGGAGAATTTGTGAGAAACCTGGATGGTCTTCTCGACGAGTATTACGATTACCTCGGTTACACAAGGGATGGAATACCCTCTGAGGAGAAACTCATCGAGTTGGGATTAGAGACAGTTTCACCCCAAATTCGGGCCTGATCTCACGAGGTCTCGATGCGCGGCACGATAGCCATCGTCTTTAATAAGCGAGTCCGCATTGCCGTTTCTGAATTGCACCTGGCCATGGAAACACCGCCCGAATAGTTGCCTTGTAGAGCCTCAGCAAACATGAGAACCGATCTCGAATGCCTACCGTGTATTGTTCGTCAGTCGCTGCAGGGGGCCAAACAGGCTACCAGCGAAGAAGCGGTCCAGAAAACGGTTGTTTTCAGAGCTATTCAAGCCGTCAAAGAAGTGAGTCTTGCTGATCCTTCCCCAGTAATGATCGCAACGATACATCGGATAATACGCGAAGTCACCGGCAATGATGACCCTTACAAAGAGGCGAAGGAAATCTGTAACCATCGTGCCTTGGCACTATATCCGGAATTAAAGAAATTAATAAGGCAGGCCTCCAACCCTCTGGAGACGGCTTTGAGAATTGCAATAGCCGGAAATGTGATTGATTTTGTCGTAGACCCCAATGCCGACCGCACCAAGCTTGTTCC
>CAIXMD010000113.1 GCA_903920415.1 uncultured Desulfomonile sp. | reverse complement strand
GTCCGGACCGTTGACACCCTGTAATGCTCCCTCATGCAATACCCCTTGTACACAGCTCATTTGGAATGAACCGTTCCATCTGTTTCATGGTCATTCTTCATCCCTTTTCCAGGAAAACTTGAGGGGCAGATGGTAATTGGAAATCGCAAAATCCCTTTGTCTCTGGCACAAACAGGTAATAGACCACGAATGCCGCCGCCGCAACAGAGGCGAGAAACAGAAAGCCTGTATTAAAGCCCCAAGCATTCACAATATAGCCGGACACCACGTTGCTGAGTGAGGCCCCGATGCTATGAGCAGTGGCAATAGCTCCCAACACGAGATTGTATCGCCCTGTCCCCTGGGTGAGATCGGCTACCACAACGACTGACAACACTCCGAAAATCCCAGCCCCGATCCCATCAAGCAATTGCACGCAAACAATGTAGAAGGGGTTGTCACTCAGGATATAGAGAAAGCCTCGGATAGGCAGAATTGCAAAACCTATCAGAAAAACGGGTTTTCTGCCCCACTTGTTGCCCCATTTGCCGGACAAGAAAGCCACGGGAATCATAATCAGTTGGGCGGCGACGATGCATGCCGACATATTGAGGGAAGCAAAGATCTCGTGATCCCGCGTAAGCAATTGTCCTGCCAAAGGAAGCATTGCCGCATTAGCGAAATGAAACAAGGTCACGGCGACGGCAAAGATCAAGATCTTCCGGTCAGCGAACAAAGCTTTTATACTCAAAGCAACCACCCCGTCGGGTGTTATCTTTAGGGCGCCCCCTCGCGATCGGAGGTAATCAATGTCATCGTTTCTAATGAAAAGTACTGTCACAGCACTGACACCCGCAATAATCGCAACCAAGTAGAAAATCCACTCTTGTCCCAAGAGATATCCGACCATACCGGCCAATAGAGCAGTAGCAACATTTCCTGCATGATTGAAGACTTCGTTACGCCCGATCCGAATTGCCAACATTTGTTGACCCACGATGCCCAACGTGATAGCGGCTACAGCCGGAGCGAAAAGAGCCGATACGACCCCGTTGACGATCTGCGCCGCACTGATACAGTAGAAGGTTGGGAAAATCGTTATAAAAGTGCAGCTAACGCCCATTAACAAGGCGGCGGCAACCATCAAGAGGCGCTTCTTTTTGACGGAATCGACCAATGCTCCACATGGGGTGTCAGCAAGGAGATTGGCAATTCCCATCACGGACATGACTAACCCAATTTCAGCAGGGTTCCAGTGGTGAACGGCTAGTAGATAAGTCACCAGAAATGGTCCGACGCCTCCACGAACATCAGCAAGAAAGAAATTAAGGCAATCCAGCGCGTAGAGACTTTGCCTGTTTGGCTGTTTTTGTTCCCCGATATTTAGAGACATGCTCTTACCTTCTCGATCTCAAGTGGGATGCAGAGCTTTCCTGTTTCGGATAACGGTTCAAAAACATTAGCTCCAAAAAGTTTCCAGAGAGGACTTGGTCATGCTTCATCGAGTAATGTCGCTATACCGGATCACCCCTGCTTGGAACGGGCCGGGGACCTGCTCCAGTAAGAGGAAGCGATATCCTTTTATTCGAGTTTTTTGTCCCCATTTGCCGTCCTTGCGGATAGAGGTTGGATCTTTGCCAGTATCAGCATTGGAACGGAAGCGAGCTGAATCACCACAGAAAACACAATGAGAGTTCCCGGAGAGAAATCGTACAATACCCCCATGAGGATGCTCCCTCCGAACCAGAAAAAGCCATAAAAGGTATTCAATACTCCATAGGCGAGTCCCAGTCTATTGACGGGGACCATATCCGCAATAGCAGCTCGCATGACTGACTCCTGCGCTCCCATACCGATTCCCCATAAGGCCATCCCAGCAAGACGACGAATTTCAGCGCCGCAGTTTTTGAAATGTCGCAGGAAGTTCTTATTTCAGCTAATTGATTTCCCACTAAAAAGTGCTCCTGAAATCTGGTGAAGCAATGTTGATATGCCACTCGTTGATAATGAATGAGGGAACATTATCGCAACCTTTCACAAGGATTACATTTTGGGAAGGTTCGCCGATCTCAATGGCGGAAAGAGGATGGGGGTACATCACCAACTGCCTTGGGGAAGATATACCGTGAACGTGGAACCGGCTCCAGGTTGGCTGGAGACTTCGACGTATCCTCCGTGTGCTTTGACAATGGACATAACCAAACTGAGCCCCTCCCCAAAATGGTGAGAGCGAATGGATTTCAGGGTTGTCCGGTCTCTGGTGGCCAACTGCGCCTCCTGAAAAACACTATCTGGTATATGTATGGTTGTCTTCATCTGGCTGACCATATCATTATCTATTCTGAGATGTCATGGTGTCTTGCTATGGAAAGAACGCAATCTCAATCTGTGGACATTTTACACAATCCTGTTCAATTTATGGTCGTAGCGTAAATCCAAATTGACTTTTGCTCCTGGCTATGCTAAAAATATCAAGCTGTTCCATGTTAAATCGGTGCAATTATGAGATTCAGGCTTTCTTCCATATCATGTCTGCTCGCGATCGTGTCTCTGCTTACGCTTCCGGGATGCGGAGGCAAACTCTCAAACACTGGGTTTGCCAGGGTAACGGACGTTTCACCTCAGGGTGCGATACGAATGCAGTACGGGAATGGAGGATTAGCTTGGAAGCGTGTCAACCCGGATAACGCTCGTAAAGACACGCTTACCGCGCAAAAAAATCGATACAAGCCCGCCCAAGTTGTCGAGACCAAGAACGGAAGCACTCTGACCTTTCTTGATGGCGAGACCATCGTATATCAAGATTTGAATTGACAGAACGGACTTGAACTGCCCCGTTTCGAAGCAAGCCATTGCATCTTTTTCCCAACAAGCGCATCTTTATGGACAGGAAGAAAATGAGGAGGAACTCCTTGAAATGCCCATCTATGAATACAAGTGTTGTAACTGCGACGATAGTTTTGAGAAACTGGTTTTCGGAAGGGATGAAGTTGTGTGCCCAAGTTGTGGGGGTCCTGTGGAAAAGATGATGTCCTGCTGCAATTTCAAGAGCGCGGGAGCCGATTTTAGCCCATCCAGTGCAGGAAAATCAAGTTGCGGCACATGTTCCTCAACATCCTGCGCTTCGTGTCATTAATATAGTGCCAGAATTATTATGAAGGGAGTGGTTATTATGTCCGACATGGATAGTTTTCATTCGAGGCTGCAACAGCAGATCGATTGCCAGTTGGAAGTGAACCCTCGAACTGTACTACAGAACTGGGAAAGAGCGGGGTGGAATGAGGAACCCGGTACAGACGCTGACGAAGCGCCCCTAAAACTCATGGCTCTGTGTTTGCTCGACGCCATAGAGGAAAGAGCTGTGCGCCTGTCGATCGACAAAGACAAAGGTGTTACGGTTTATGCAAACGAGCCCTACACCTTACCAACAGCTCCTTCTCACTTCATTGCACGGGGACTGGAGATTTTGCGAGAGATCACAGGCATAGAAGCTCCGAAAGGTGAAGGGACATTGGTACTCGGCATAAGAAATGACAGTCTGGAACTTATCATTCAGAAGGATGCCGGGGTTCACATAATAAACATACCTGGAATCGGTTCGATAGAGGACTGAGACGATCCCAAAATAAACATCCGCAGGGAAATCTTTATCTAACTTTCCGGTAGAACCTGAAAAGTCAACCGGGGCTCATTCTTATATCTTTTCTATAAAGCCTTTCTCGGTCGAATTTTTTTATGCTTGCTATTAAGG
>CAIXMD010000112.1 GCA_903920415.1 uncultured Desulfomonile sp. | reverse complement strand
TCATGGCCGATTTAATAAGATCCGATACGTTCAGAATGGGTACAACCTGCCCTGAAGCAAGAACCGTCGCTCCGGAAACATTACGGACCCTTGAGAGTTGTTTACCGAGGTTCTTAACGATCACTTCCTGTTCACTTACTACATTGTCAACACCGAACGCGATAACTTTTTGCCCCGCGGCAAGTACCACGGCGTGAATCATTACCGAATCCTGAATCTTCGGTCTGTCTGCAATTTCCAGAACGTCTGCCAGTTTAACGAAAAGGACTACCCGGCCATTAAGGAGTACGGTCTCACGATTTTCAACTGTTTTTATTACCTCCTTTCTCAACCGGACTACCCGTTCAAGGTTTGAAGTAGGTATCACAAAAAGCTGATCACCTGTTTCGGCAAGGATACCCCTGAATGTGGCGAGAGTTAACGGAAGACTTATCCGGAATGACGTTCCTGCAAAAGGAATAGATTCGACCCATATGCGACCCCCCAGTTTGTCAACCTTCTCCTGAACGATTGCAAGCCCCAATCCTCTTCCGGAAAGGTCGGTGATGATCGAGCTGGTCGACATTTCCGATCGGAAAATTAGTGAAAGCGCTTCTCGATCAGTCAAGCCAGGTGCTTCTCGCTCTGAGAGCATATGCCTCGAAATCGCTGCCTCCTTGATTTTGTCGAGATCTATCCCGGCGCCATCATCTGAAACCATAATTTCAATCCTATTGGAACTGGACTGAGCGACCGCGATGGTTAGTGTTCCGTGAGACGGTTTATTTTGCAGCAACCTCTGTTCCGGATGCTCAATGCCGTGATCCATGGAGTTTCTTACCAAGTGAATCAAAGGATCCTTCATCTCTTCCAAAATTCGTCTGTCAATCTCAATGTCCGCTCCCTGAATGGTTATTTTTACTTCTTTGCCCTGGTCGCGGGAAAGATCACGGACAATTTTGGGAAAAATTTCGAGAAGCGTTGCAAAAGGGAGCATGAGCAGATTCTTCATGTCTTCGAGCAGATCGTCGACCATGCCGCCCAATGATCTCGCTTCGATCTCGGCAGACTTGCTCAAAGCTGTTATCTTCCCTTCAATTGATTTGATATGGCTTTCATTCCATTCCAGGAAATCCAAGATCTTAGTTACCGGGGAACCTATCCGGCTGGAACCATTCCCACGTTCTGACAGCCCTATTGCCTGCCGAGCGTTTCTTGTTTCATGGTGGACCTTTCTCCAAGTTTTCTTCCACGATTCCAGAAAAGCGGTAACATTCCGAAGATCAGCGACACGCTGGTTCGCTGCCATTTTGACAGAAACCATTTCCTCTACTTGATAGAGAAGGGCATCAAGCCTTGTCGTAGAAATCCTCACCGTGCTTGAGGGAGGAGGCTGTCTTGTCGAACTCTCGTGAATAGAACGATCAGGTTCCAGGGGTTCTGTAGTTAAGGTTGGCGTCACTTCTTCATTCTGCCTGGTGTCCTTATCAAGTATGGGTTCAGATGCCACCGGGAGCTGCGTTGAGACATCGGGAGATTTTGTGTCCACCTGTTGGGCCTGTTTTTCTGTCTGGGCCAGTTCCATCGTCAACCGGGAAAGCTCATTCATCAGCTCAGCGGTTCCCACCCCCGTGGGAGAGGAAAGTAGTTGATACATAACGTCTATCGCACGGTGAAGTGTGTCGAAGATATCAGGAGATGGTTTCAGGTCTTCGTTTTTAAAAGCAGAAAAGATGCTCTCAAGGAGCTGGCATATTGTCTCTATGTCTCTCAAGTTTACAGCTCGTGCCGCGCCTTTTAAGCTGTGAGCCGCCCTGTAAACTGTTTCGAGCCCTATTGCCCGTTCCTGGACACTAGGGTCCTTTTCAAGACCGATAAGTTGCGAGGAAATAGACCTCAAATGCTCTTCAGCCTCAATCTTGAATGTGGAGCGGAGTCTTCGCAGAAATTCTTCTTCTTTATTATCCATTTAGGATTCTCCGAGCTTATACCTTGTAGCGCTCCACGAGGTCCTTCAATCTTTGCCCCAATTCCTCTAAGTCTCGAGCTGACGTTTCAAGCTGTCTAGAACCTAGGAGATTTTGTCGCATCGCCTGGTCAATGTTGTCCATAGCTGAAGCTACTTGCTCCACACCTATGGACTGCTGTTCGCTTGATGCAACGATCACGGTCAAGGCCTGGGAAGCTTCTTGAACGCTCTTGGTCACTTCCTCGATTGATTCCCCAGCTTCTGAGGATTGCCTTGCTCCGGCTTCTACAGCCTTGCTGCCTCGTTCCGTAGCCATCACTACCCCACTGATAGAGTTTCTGATGTCTTCAAGTATGGTACGGACCTGGTCTGTCGCTCGTTTTGACTGATCCGAAAGACTCTTGATTTCCTGGGCCACCACGGCAAAACCTTTGCCCTGTTCGCCGGCTCTTGCCGCTTCAATGGCAGCATTCACCGCGAGGAGATTAGATTGTTCGGCCAAGTCTTTCACGGCAGTTATAATATCCTCTATGGATTGGCTTTGTTCGCTCAGTTTTATCACGGTCTCACCAATTGACTCCATCTGCCCTCTAATAAGATTCATTGCCTCAATGGTGTCTTCAGTCGCTTTCTTGCCGGCCTGAGCTATATGGAACGATTTGCGGGAGTCATCGGCTACAGATTTAGCTTTTTCGCTGGACAGGAGCCCGGTCTGTCTCAATTCCTCCACGGTGGCAGTGGTCTCGCTCACCGCCGAGGACGTTTCCGAACTGCCGGCCGCTAGCTGGGTAACCGTCGCAGATATTTCAGACGATGCGGATCCAAGTACGTTTACGCCTTCTAAAATCTGCCCCGTCTGCTGTTTCAGGTTCTCCACCATACTGCGAAATGACCTCATCAGGACTCCGACTTCGTCCTGCCTGTTGGTAGTCATTACGTCCACGGTAAGATCACCTCCACTGACCCCGGCAACTTCCGACGACAATCTCTTTATTGGGTTCGCTATCCCTCTGGCACTCAGATAGGAAACAACTGCGGCGATCAAGGCGAGAAAGATGCCGATCCATATGATCCGTATCGATAGTTCCCTTATCTCCACAAATGCTTCGCTTACGCCAATATGAGCTATGATTGCCCAGTCAAAATCGGTTCCTAGGGCGCTGTTCTGTTTCAGTCCCATATGCGCATAAGAGATGAGAGACAATTCTCCTTGATCATCAGGCATCACTCCAGTTCCGGATTCTCCTTTTAGTGCGGCAGAGACCCCATTGATGTCAATTTTCTTTTTCAGAATGGACCGAGCAGTTTCGAGCCGCGTTTGCGATCGCATCAAGAAATCCGGTCCAACCAGATAGACTTGACCTGACCGTCCCATCTCGTCAGTGGTCCGCATGGTCCAGTTGATCCTTCGTGTATCGATAGCCAGTGCGAACATAGCTTGAACAGCTCCGTCCGGGTCGAGTACAGGCACACCAACAAAAGCAAGCGGTGAATCGCTCGGCAAATAGTGGCTGTAATCCACCATGGCCGGTTTTTTCGTCTCCATCACTCGGGAGAACAATCGAGCTAAGCTGCTTTCTTTATATGGACCTTTTATTAAATTTGTTCCCAAGTCTTTCCGATTCTTGACGGTATAAACCACGTCTCCATTTGATGCGTCGACAAGTATAATGTCATCATATCCATAGGCACCTGATCCGTAATGCTGCAAGAATCCCCGAGAAACCTGGTCAAGTTGTGTAAGGGCATTTCCGTCTGTTTTTACGCCCTCGCCTTCGATAGGGGACTTCAACCTTTCTGCGGCAATCTCTGTAGCCTTGTTGCGCGCTAGATATAAGGCGTCATCCATGGCACTCTCGAAATACCTATTGATCTCTGCCTTTCTCAGCTCTCTGGTTGAAAAGAGTTTCTGGAAAGCCGCCTTTTCAAGAGCCTCTCTACTGCTGAAAAATGCGAGGGATCCAATAATCACCGTGGGAATCACGGACACAATGAGAAAGAGCCCAATCAACTTAACCATCAGACTCCTTGCAATGAAATTAGACATTATCAACGCTCCCTTTCACGAATGTGCGGATGTAGGGTCAGTGTGTTCATACTTCTACTTCCTCATCCACGACTATTCGGTCATCACCTAACAGTTTTGAAATGTTGAGTATTCCCACTCGATCCAAGGTGACACCGGTTACATATTGGTCTCCACGCGTCTTGAGACTCGCTAGATCTTCCCTAATTTCGGAAATTGGGAACTTGCGGACACCAATGATGTCGTCGGCAAGAATGCCCACCTCCATATCCTCGGTAAAAACGATTATAATCCTACTGGAATCAGTGATTTCCGTGTCGGGCAGACCAATGATTTTTTTGATATCTATAACCGAGAAGATCTGTCCGCGTAGATTAATGATGCCAAGAACAAAAGGAGGCGTACAGGGAATAGGGGTAAGTTGTTTAAGGGGATAGACTTCACGGATGCTGAGAGCTTCTACAGCGTATTTTTCGTGGGCAAGGCAAAATTCTAAGAATTCCAGATAGGATTGAGCGGTCTCGTTTTTTTCCGGCTCCCGGGCTAAGGTCTTGGCCCTCTCCTTGAGAACTCTTTTCTTATTGTTCATTAAATTAAGATCTTGCTCATGGGGAGTCGGATCTGGATTGCCCATAACCGAAGTCCTCTCACTCAGTCAGTCGGCATGGCGGATTTGTAATCATCCGGTTATTTCAGCGATTCTATCTGTTAGAGGAATTAACATCAGAGGCGATGAGTCATCGCTCTAACAATCTCCTTCAGTCTACCGGCGGTCATTCCATCGGATTCAGGCAAAGTTTCTTCGTTTTCACACTTCAGCAACAGATTGAGAACATTGTCGAAATATTTCTGTGATCTCGCTGAGTTCTTCCGGCTGAGCAAAAGATTACCTAGGGCAAAATGCGCCAACACGAAATCCTGGTCCAGGTAAATTGCTTTCTGGAGCGATTTCACGGCTTCTTCATTTCGCCCCTGTTCCTGCAAAATAGTCGCAAAAAGGTAGTGATATTTTGGATTCAGCTTGTCGGCAGTCGTCGCCTTGGCGCACCATTCCAGTGCTTCGATGAGCATTCCCTGGTTGGCATACGCCTGAGCTAAAAGAGAGGCTTCCCTCGCCGATTCTTTACCGTGTAAAGGGACTCGTGAAATCTTTACAGGGAACTTTTTTGTGACTTCCGAGTAGCGACCTTCACGGTATAACTCCAGTGCTTCTTCGTAGGAAAACCCCCTGGACTCAACTTCTGATGGAAGATCAAATTTCATAGAGGAAGGTGTACCAGAAAGACGCTGCAAATATTCGGTCGTCTCATGAGAAGGAGGTTCAGGAACAGCTTGTCGAGGTACAAGAGGCTGGGACAATGTAATCGCCGTTTCTGAGATTTTCACCTTACGAGCGGGACCACCAATCTTCCTGTGGAGCATTGTCCCATGAGCACTAACGGTCTCGAGACGGTGATCCACGACCAGTGAAGTCTCGGCTGGGCTAACGATCAACCATCCGCCATCCAGAAGACAGTCTATGAATTTCCGGATCGCTTTTTGCCTTTGCTCTGCCCCGAAGTACATAAGAGTGTTCCGGCAAAGGATAACGTTCATTCCATTCGTGTTGTTGAGCAACGACGGGTAAGGATCCTGTGCCAAATTGTGATACGCAAATTTGACGACCCTCTTAATCTCCGGGACTATTCTAAAGTGCCCCTTTCTTGTCTTTTCGAAGTACTGTTGTTTCAGCCAGGGAGGAGCACCGCGAAATGACCACTCTGTGTACACGCCTTGAGACGCCTTTTCCAGTGACCTCGTGTTAATATCCGTGGCAACGATGGTGACATTCCAGTCATCAAAGTCGGGAAGAATTCTACGAAGCAGGATAGCTATGGAATATGGCTCTTCTCCTGTGGAACAGGCAGCACTCCATATCCTCAAGAACTGGTGGCTTGAGCGGGCTTTCCGAAGTAAATCCAGAAAGACGCGTTCTTCAAGAACCTTAAAACTTTTCTCATCACGAAAAAAATAAGTTTCCCCGATGGTGAGATACGATGCCAGGACCTCTATGCGGTGTGAAGTTAGTTGTTCTGACATCAGACGCTTTACACAAGAATCAACGTCTTTGAAACCCAGGTCCGGAGCGGCTCGGTCAATGGAGCGCTCGAGTTCTGGTAAACGGTTTTCAGGAAATTCCAGTCCCATGTGCTGCGCTAGAAATTCTCGGAATTCTATTAGTAGGTTCTCTGAAATCATTTCATCTTCAAATAAGAAACTGAGCGATTTGTCCGACACGATTTAATCAAGGACCCTAATCTGTGCCGGTGGAAGCAGATGGTTGACGTTCAATATGAGAACGACTTCGCCATCTATTTTGGCTACTGCGTATATATGACCGAAAGTATGTGATAATTCTTCTGTTCCATTTATATGGTAGTCATTCAACTCCCTTACTCCTGCGACTCGGTCTACAACGAGAGCCACGGTGAGACCCGAGGAATTTACGATTATGAACTGGTCGGTCAAATCAATTTCCCGTTCAGGCAAATCCAATAGTTTTCTGGTATCAACCACGTAAATTAACTGGCCTTGAATATTTATCAAGCCGAGAACCAATTCCAAAGCATTCGGTACAGGGGTCACCTCTACAACTCTGATCACTCTTTGAACCACAGAAAGCTTGAGGCCAAACTGTCGTTCATCGAGATGAAACACGACAAATTGGTTCGTTTGCGAGTCTGGGAGAATTTGCTCAGGGAGTCTCGGATCGTTCGAAAAAGTTGTTTCCATTCAGAATCTCTCACATCTAAAAGGAACCTTATGGTAACGGCTTAAAGTCATCGAAAGATTGCGAAACCTAACCATTTCATTATACTGCAAAAGTTTAAGAACGGCAAGGGAAATAAAGATTTGCACTTCTTATTAAACTGCTCATGGGCGTGGACTGAAAGCTCATCAAAAGACATCCGTTTGCACTTTCCCAGACCCTATGCATTCGGCTTGACAGAGAAACTCTCAATCTGTTATGCAATACAGGTTACGCCGAATACTTCTCGCTGCCTGTCGGCGTCATCCACGAAACAAATGAGTTGAGGCCGGACGAGCAGGACTGAAAAACGACTTGAGGCATGGATTTAAGAGGTTTGTCTTCAAGTCCTCCGGAACCGTTCATATTTACTTATGATGTATAAGGGGGTTTGAGAATGTCCTTGAACTTTGATCTTCCCAAGGATGCGGAACTCACGAGGAAGGTCGTCAGAGAGTTCGCGGAGAAGGAGATTGCGCCTGTTGCCCAAGAGTTGGACGACAGGGAAGAATTCTCTTACGACTTGACCCGAAAAATGGGCGAGTTGGATTTTTTCGGCCCATTTGTTTCGGAGGAGTATGGCGGCAGTGATGTAGGGTACCTCAATTATATAATCATCGTCGAGGAGATAGCCCGTGTAGATGGTTCCCACGCCGCAACCATTGCAGCGGGGAATTCTTTGGGGATAGCACCGATTTATTACTTCGGCACGGACGAGCAAAAGAGGAAGTGGCTTCCAGACCTTTGTAAAGGAAAGATTCTGGCATCTTTCGGCCTCACCGAGCCCGATGCCGGCTCCGATGCCGGCGCATCCCGGACTACGGCGGTTCTGGACGGAAATGAGTGGGTCATAAACGGAAGCAAGATCTTTATCACCAATTCGACTACCGACATGAGCGCCGTTTGCGTGGTTCAGTGTTTGACAGACACAGGGGAATCAGGGAAACCTGAAATAAGCTGCATACTGGTCGAAAACGGAACACGCGGATTCATCACTGAAACCATGCACAATAAGATGTGCTGGCGAGCTTCCAATACGGGACAACTAACGTTTCAGGACTGCCGTGTTCCAAAAGAGAATCTACTCGGAAAGAGAGGAGAGGGTTTTCATCAGATGCTCAAGACCCTTGATGGAGGTCGTTTGTCCATAGGAGCTATGGGTCTTGGCGGAGCCCAGGGAGCCTTCGAACTGGCTCTAGACTATTCGAAGAAGAGGAAGCAGTTCGGGAGGCTTATAGGATCATTCCAGGTGAATGCATTCAAACTCGCAGATATGGCTACTGAGATCGAAATGGCCCGATTACTGCTCTACAAAGCGTGCTGGCTTATGGATAAAAACAGATTGACCCCGAAATACGGGGCCATGGCTAAACTCGTCTGCTCGGAAACTTATTACAGGGCCGCCAACCATGCCGTACAGATCCACGGAGGCTACGGCCTGATGAAAGATTATGCAGTAGAGCGTCACTATAGAAATCAGAAACTACTCGACATCGGAGAAGGGACCTCAGAGGTCCAGCGGATAGTTATTGCTCGGAATATCGGGGCCCCAGGCCGGTCCATGTAGTTCGGCATCCGAATGCTTTTCATTTGGCTCAAATGACGCGCTACATCTACAAGGTCTGAAAGGATGAATCATGGATCAAGACAAGAAAGAGGGTTCCTACGAATCGTTTAGGGAAGCAGTAGATGAGTACGGAGATGATAGAGGCCACGACCTGCTCACTGATCCCGACGCACTGGCTGCAGCCAAGGAAAAGGCTGAACGAGAGAGTGCCATCAGTCACGGACAGAAAATTCGGTTCACCAGGGAACAGCAAGGGTTCACTCTTGAGGAACTTGCAGCCAAAGCCGGTATAGAATCGGATGTCCTGGCACAGTTGGAGGCTGGGGATACTTTCTTGCCGCTGGGACAGCTCATCAAACTGAGCAAGGCATTGTCTCTTAAGATGGCTGATTTTATAGCCACAGGAGAAGAGGCGTTTACCATAGTAAAGTCTGATAAGCGATTGAAATTTGCCCGTTTCAGCGAGTCAAAACAAGCTGATCATGGTTACGAGTACGAATCCCTGGCCCAGAACAAGAAAGACCGAGTTATGGAGCCGTTTATCGTCACACTACATCCGTCCGGTGCAGGTGAACCCTCATCTCACGATGGTCAGGAATTTATCTATGTTTTAGAAGGTGAAATGGAAGTTACTGTCGGCGAATTCCGTGATGTGCTCAAACCTGGCGACGCAGTCTATTACGATTCGTCCAGCACTCATTTAGTAAAGGCTAGCGGAGACAAGCCTGCAAAAATTTTGGCTGTTCTTACCAGTTAAGGCTAGGCTGCCATCCCCAAGAGGTTATTCATGACCATGATCGAGCCTGCCGATTTTCCAATCGCCGGCATACCTGCCCCTGTTCTCGCTTTAGTAATCCTCGTATCGGCTATCTCGTTTTTCTCGTACATCATGTTTCGCCGCATCGACCTCTTGAGAAAACTGATGCCGGATCATCGGTTTTCGGATATTTGGGAACGGATCAAGCTCGCAGTAATCTATGGATTCGGTCAGTATAGGCAACCTCGCTATCTGGGAGCCGGCATCCTGCACATTCTGCTTTTCGCCGGTTTCATGATCCTCTCGCTCCGCTCCCTTACTCTCATCGGCCAAGGCTTCTCCTCGCAATTCCACTTGCCTTTTCTTACGGGCTCCCCAGGACTCTTTTATGATATCCTTAAAGATTATACCGGACTCATTGTTTTTTGGGTCTGTATCATAGCTATCATCCGCAGGGCGGTATTTCACCCTGCCAGGTACGCCCATCCTGGCGCAGAAGGCCACGAGAACGAGGCCTATATCATCCTGGGGCTTGTGGCTGCACTCATGGTTACGGACATGATATTTGACGGGAGTTCGCTGAAGGGCTCGGCTGTGTCTGGAAAATCGTGCATGTTTCCGGCAGCGAGTCTCGCTGCTTTTTTTATGCCTGCTCTCGGCTCCTCCACATTGAACTTCATTCATATTACGAGTTACTGGGCTCATATACTGGTATTTTTCTCTTTGCTGAACTACTTGCCGATCTCGAAGCATTTCCACGTAATCACTGCCATCCCAAATGTGTTCTTTGCCAATTTGAACAGGGGAAGAATAAAGCCGGTCCGCTGGGGTGTCGAGGACTGGATGGAACTGGAAGAGATTGGGGTTAGTCGTTTTCAGGGATTTACGTGGAAGCACGTTCTGGATTTTTACTCGTGTGCGGACTGTGGCAGATGCACGGACAACTGCCCTGCCAATGTGGTTGGCCGCCACCTTTCCCCAAAAATGATAAGTATTAAAGCCAGGGATTATGCGTACAAATATTATCCCATTTTTGGATCTCCTCCTGATCCTGGCGAAACCCGGTTCATCGGTGACATCATCACTGAAAATGAGATCTGGGCATGCACTACCTGCGGTGCCTGTGAGCAGGAATGCCCCATATTCATTGAGTATATCGACAAGATAGTCGACATGAGGCGCTATCTCCTTGACCAGGGTAGACTGCCCCTGTCTCTGCAGAAGCCCATGCAGCAAATCAAGAAAAAGGGCAATGCCTACGGTGGGAGTAAGGGGAAAAGGTCCGCCTGGGCAAAAGAGATCGAGGGCGTGGAAATAAGAGAACTCAAGCCAGGAGATCATGCAGACCTGCTATTCTTTGTCGACAGTTGTGGATCTTTTGATCCCCGCATACAGGAGATCTCTAAATCGTTTGCCAGGATATTGAGCAAGACTTCTTCCGACTTTGGTATCCTGGGCCAGGACGAGACTGATTCAGGCAATGAAATAAGGCGATTGGGCGAAGAAGGACTTTTTGAGCAGGTCTCAGGAAAGAATATTGAAGCTTTTAAGGCCAGGGGATTTAAGGAGATTACTGCGTTTGATCCCCACGCTTTCAATGTCATACGTAATGACTATCCCGAACGCTTCCCCATAATCCATTCAAGCCAGTTGCTGGCCCGGTTCCTTCGAGACGGAAAGCTCACCCTTTCAGGCGATTATCTGAACAACAGGGTGGTGACCTACCACGACCCTTGTTATCTCGGGCGCCACAACGGAATTTATGACGAACCCAGATACGTCCTAAGCAAAATCCCGGGTATTCAACTTCGTGAAATGGTTTGTTCCTTTTCCAGAAGCTTCTGTTGCAGTGGGGGAGGGATCCTGCTCTGGTACGAGAATGAAGAGGAAAAAGAGAGGATGGGCGAGCGCAGGGTGCGTATGGCTCAAGAAGTCGGTTCCCAGGTGATTGTCACAGCATGTCCCTTCTGCCTCATAAACCTGGAGGACGCGATAAAGACAACCGGAAACGAGGGTAAAATAGAAGTGATCGATATTGTCGAACTCATAGACCGATCCATGTTGTGATGATGTGATGGAGAACCACCCACCCTCGAAGAGAATAACTTGGAGGAGATATGAATATCGTTGTTTGCATAAAATGGACACCTGACACTTCCGAGGCGGACCTGACCCTGGAAAGCAGCGGAAAGGACATCAAAAAGGATGATCTGGACTTCGATGTGAACGACTGGGACCGCTTTGCTATCGAAGAGGCAGTTCAGATCAAGGAAAAGATGGGGGGCAGCGTCTCAGTTATCACCGTTGCACCCGATGATGCTGAGGAAATGCTGCGGGAGAGCTTGGCTCGAGGAGCTGACCAGGCCTTCCACCTGTGGGACGACGCGTTTGAAGGATCTGATGGTTATGCCGTTGCATCTATCCTGGCAAAATTCATTCGGGATAGGCCGTACGATCTGATACTTACCGGTACTCTGGCAGATGATGACGGTGGTGGTCAGGTTGGAGGAATGCTCGCCGCCATGCTGAATATCCCCAGTAGCACACTTGTTTCAAAGATCCAAATCCAGGGCACAACAATCAACTTTAACAGGGAGTTGGAAGGAGGATTAGGCGAGGCAATTGAAATGGATTTGCCGGCCCTGGTCTCGGTAGCAACAGGCCTGAATGAGCCGCGATTTGTTTCGATCCGAGCTGTCCGGAAGGTTTCCTCGGTAGAAATCCCCATGCTGGATCTGGGCGAAATTGGGATTGATGAATCAAAGGTGGGGTACGACGGGTCGAGGATTCAGATTGAGAAGGTGTATTTACCCCCTGAAGGAGAGGGAGCTGAAATAATAAAGGGCAACTCCGAGGAAGCGGCCGCAAGACTTGCTGAGATTCTTAGAGAGAAAGGGGGTATCGGTTGATGAAAAACGTATTTGTTCTTGCTGAACAGAGAAACCAACAATTGAGAGATATCACGTGGGAGGCAATCGCAGCGGGACGTAAACTGGCCGGGGACTTGGGCGCAGAACTTTCTTGCATACTGTTGTCGGGGAGAGTGGAGGACATGGCTCAAAAACTGGCCCTGGAGTGTCCCAAGGTTTTGGCCGTGGAGGATCCGAGGCTTGACACATTTAATTCAGAGGCGATTATCAGGGCGCTCGTGCCGATTTTGCAGGACCAAGGACCATTTGTGCTTGTCATGGGGAATTCCAATTCCATTATCGACCTGGCCCCCGGACTTTCTGTCGCACTTGAAGCTGCTCTGGCAACTGATTGCTTCGGTTTGGAGGTTCATGACGGTAAGCTTATGGCCATTCGCCAGATGTACAGTTATAAGGTAAATGCGCTGGTATCATTCAAGGACGCTCAAAGAGTCGTTGTGACGTTGCGTGGCGGTTCCTTTTCTTTCACACCTTCCGATCAAAAGTCAGGAATAATTGAAAAAATTCCTTCACCCCTCGGTGAGGACTCTCAGCGGAAACGTTTTCTCAATTACGTGGAAGCCGAAAAAGGCGATGTGGACATAGCTTCTGCAGACATCATCGTCTCCGTGGGACGAGGCATTGGTGACGAGCCGGATATGGAAGTCTTCCAGTCTCTAGCTGAAACGATGGGCGGCGTACTGGCATGTTCCCGGCCCATTGTGGACAAGAACCTGCTTCCCAAATATCATCAAGTTGGGACCTCAGGAGTTGAGGTCAAGCCCAAGGTTTACTTGGCACTAGGCATCAGCGGTGCGTTTCAGCATCTAGGTGGAATTAAGGGATCTCCCCTTTTGGCGGCAATCAACAAAGATGCTCGGGCGCCTATTTTCCGGGTCGCTCAATATGGTATCGTCGGTGACCTTAATGAATTGGTGCCGATTCTAGAGGAAAAAATCAAAGCTATAAAAAAATCTTAAACCCTGTGAGGGGAATCCATAATTGAGGTGAAAAAGTGCCTCATGGGCAATCACTTTTCGAATTGCATTTTTTGTAAGATCGTGGCGGGCTGGCATCCGGCGCGAATGGTTTACGAAGACGATCTTGTCGTGGCTTTCTGGGACGCAAAACCAGTTGCACCGGTACACATTCTCATTGTTCCACGGGAACACATCCCTACTCTCAACGACATACCTGTCGAGAATGTGATTCTTTCTCACATAGGACAGGCGGCTGCAATAATCGCTGGGGAATTAGGAGTGGCCCAAGCGGGTTATCGTTTTTTTATCAATGTGAATCAAGGAGGTGGGCAAGTGGTTTTCCACCTCCACGCTCACTTGGTTTCTCGTAGCAATCCGGGTACCGACAACGCTCCTGACGTTTGAAAAATGGCAAACGGAACAACATGACCGACTGCATCTTCTGCAAAATAATTGAAGGCAAACTTCCCGCAAAAAAGATTTACGAAGATGACCAGGCCGTAGCATTTTGGGATGCCAACCCTGCGTCGCCCATTCACATACTCATAGTTCCAAGAGTGCACATACCCACCCTAAACGACATACCTGATGGAGACACCCTCCTTTGCCATATGGGTGAGGTCGCCAAAAGAATTGCCCAGGATCTAGGGGTGGCTGAATCAGGTTACCGCTTCTTTATCAACGTGAATAAGGGAGGGGGCCAAGTAGTGTTTCACCTGCACGCACATCTGATCTCAGGCAATGATTTAGGGACTTTTTTCATCAAGGTGGCAATTATTGGAGCAACCTTATGGAGGAAACTACTATCCATTCTGGGGGCGGACGGAACTCGGCGTAAAAACTAGAGACCTAAGCTTGATCGGTAACTCTTTCCTGGTGAGGGATTTCCAGTGCCTTAATGAGAAGTGCCAAGGTTTTGTTGACAGGTGCGAGAAAGCCCATCCCTTCAGCCTCTCGTGCGAGGGCTCCGTTAATAAAATCTATCTCAGTGCGGCGCCCCGCTAATATGTCTTGGAACAAGGAGTTGATGTTTTCCGAAGTGCCTTTGCAAACTGCTATTACTTGACCTTCTGGGTCGTCGAAAATCAGGCTGATACCTTTGGCTTGCACAATCGCCAGGGACTCGGACACGATGTTGTGGATCAATTCCCTTCCAGGTACAGTTTCGGGCAGCCTGCCGTTACGAACCTTCAGTAAAGTGGCAGGCCCGTTAATGGCAGCGTTGATGATAAGCTTGGACCATACGCATCCCATGGCATTGTCCACCAGGTGCACAGGCCCGCTGTTCATTTTCTCCAGAACTGACGCGACTGCCCGAGTCCTTTCCCGTATTGTTCCGTCCGCTTCTCCAAAATGGATATTGCCGAAGCCTGTGTGACGAAACTTACCCGGTGCCAAGGTCATGGCCCCCATGGTGGTTGTGCCTAGCAGCACACGTCCTGGAAAAGCCTGGTTTAGAGTCTCGAAATTGCCGATTCCGTTCTGTAACGTCAGCACAAGGCCCTTGCCGGGAAGAATCTGTTCCAGAGTGGAAAGAACGGACTGAGTGTCATAGGATTTCACTAAGACCATTGACAGGTCCACAATGCCAACCTCAGACGGGTCTTGAAATATCGCAGGATGAACGAGGCGTTCACCGGATACGCCTTCAAGCCAGAGGCCTTTTTCTCGAATGAGGCGAACTTTGTTCCCATCCTGTTCGATAAAAACAGGATCTAACCCTGCTTCCTCCAGTAAAACTCCAATAACTGATCCCAGCGAACCAGCTCCGACAACGGCAATTCTCATTCTTTAACCCCGTCGTTTACAGAAGGCAGTTTGTCAATGCTTATGGGAAGCAGGGTCTCCTGGCATTTCCTTAAGGGTTTCATTTCCCGTACAGCTTTGCCAATTCGGCAGCGACGTCTTGAGGCATTGGGTAACAGTGCTCTTTCGCAGGGAATATGCCTGTTTCTACGTCTTTTCTAAAGTCCGCCAGCGCTTCAAGGATCTGTGCCCCGATTTCTCGATATTTCTTGACAAACTTAGCGGTATGCCGGTCAAACATACCTATCATATCGTGGATCACCAGGACCTGCCCATCGCAGTGAGGACCCGCGCCGATGCCAAAAACCGGAACGGAGGATCGTCGGGTTATTATTTCGCCCACTTCGGCAGGAACCGCCTCCAGTAGCAGGCTGGACAGTCCCGCATCTTCGAGAATGCGGGCATCCTCGATCAACTTTTTTGCGGTTTCCAGATCTCGGCCCTGGGCCTTATACCCTCCCAACTGAGCAACCGCCTGTGGTGTGAGTCCCATGTGACCCATGACAGGAATAGTGGCGTTTGCCATGGCTCTTATCGTATCAGCCATCTCGCGACCGCCCTCCAGTTTTACTGCGTCGCAGCCTCCCTCAGCCATGAACCTCCCGCCGTTGCGAACGGCCTCGGAGATAGATACCTGGTAACTCATGTACGGCATGTCCCCGACAAGGTAAACATCAGGTGCTCCCAAGCGGACAGCCTTCACATGGGGAATCATAAGGTCCATTGTCACAGGCAAGGTGGAGTCGTATCCAAACACCACCATGCCCATGGAATCTCCCACCAGGATAACGTCGATTCCAGCCTTTTGCTCCAAAATGGCAAACGGATAATCATATGCGGTCAGGAATGTCATGGGTTCCCGCCGCGCCCTTTTGTCTCTGAGGGTCTGAATTGTAACTTTCGGCATAATATCTCCGTAAATGTGAGACTAATTTTTGTTGTTAGCTCCGGATAGAGCATCAGAGAAGATGCTGCTTCGGATTTTGCCTGTTTCTCGAAAGTCGCGGCTTCGGCACCAAGACTCATGGATGAAGGTATTCATCACTGAAAGCCGGCCACAGGTTATAACCCATGGCCAGCCAACAGCTTGGTTTACCAATCAGAGGATCAACCCTGACATTCCTCCCTCCAGAGGCAAGAGAATTCACCACAATCATCGATGCCTTTGAAACAGGGAGCATTCCCCTCTGTTTCCTGGATAGCCCGGATTAAACTCTCTTTTCGATGCCTGGAAATATTCTTTAAACCTAGATTTCGTGCTGTCTGCTGAATTTTTCTCAATGTCATACTTAAACTCCTTCTCGTAACTACTCTTAATGAGCAATAATTACTCTAAAGGCTTCTTAATCAGAATCCCCGTAAAAATCAAGCGCTAATTGCAAGCGATCTTTTTGGAGATGTTGTAGCAGTTTATATTCCAGGGTTTTATAGGATTAATGAGCGGTTCATGGACAAACACCGGAGGGGGGAAGGTTCAGGATTGCGTCACACAACCAACGGGAACAGGAAGTATGAGAAATCGGTTTTGACGGGAGACCGAAAGCGTGACAATCCGATCAGCCGGCATCCTACCACCTGCGGCAAAACCATAACTTGCTCGGGGGACTCGTATAAACTCTTGAATCAGGGTTATTGGTTAAAAGGCGAAACTGAATGATATACCTATTCCATCTATTGAGAGATCAAATCAGAGCAGCACTCCTCCTTTTTTTCCTCCACTTCTTCCGAAGATTCGTACTCCTTCATGCCACGCGAGAGATCTTCTAATCTACTGTTTACAAGGTAATTAATCGTGCCCTCAGGATAATTGCCATCTTCATCGCGTGAACCCGCGGGCATTCCCGTCAAGAGTTCGATACCCTCATCGACGTGATCCACAGCCCAGATGTGGAAATTTCCCTTCGTTACCTCTTCCACAATTTCCGGATCGAGCATCAGGTCACCAATATTCCGCCGAGGTATGATTACTCCCTGTTTCCCAGTGATCCCCTGCGCGCGACAAACTTTGTAAAACCCTTCTATTTTCTGGTTCACACCTCCAATCGGTTGAATTTCACCATGTTGGTTCACACTTCCCGTGACTGCTATACTTTGATCTATGGGCATGCCGGACAGAGAACTCATCAGGCAATACAGTTCGGTCGATGAGGCGGAATCGCCATCTACACCTGAGTAAGATTGTTCGAAGGTGATGCTTGCCGTAAGATTGAGAGGCATGTCCTGAGCGAATCGATCCCGGAGAAACCCGGACAAGATGAGGACCCCCTTTTCGTAGCTGTGTCCCGATAGCTCGGCTTCCTTTTCAATACTGATGATACCTGACTTTCCCATACTAGTCTTGACAGTGATCCTCGAGGGGCGGCCAAACGAGTATTCCGAAAGACTGTAAACGCTTAACCCGTTTATTTGGCCTACTCGTTCGCCCTTGGTGTCGATAATGAGGATGCCTTCCTCTATATATTCTTGGATCTTATCTTCAATCATGTTGACACGTTCAATACGGTCTCTGTTAGCCTGTTCCACGTGGTGTCTTGATATAACATCGGAATTTGCCTCGCGTGCCTTGAAATCAGATTCCCTGAGGAGGTCTCCAATGCGTTCGAACTGGGCGGTAATTTTCGTCTTGCGACCGCCCCACCGGATTGCCAACCTGGCTATGGCCTCCACTCCGGACGCGTCGCAAGGGAGCAGGTCTTCTTCAGAACTAATCCTGGCGATGAATCCAACAAGCCTGTTAACATTTTGGTCGCTGTTAGGCATCCTGGAGTCAAAATCAGCCTTAATTTTAAAGATTTTTCTAAAATCCTCATCGTACCAATGAAGCAAGTCATAAATTTCCGGATCGCCTATCACGATGACTCTCAAGTTGATGGGAATTTTTTCAGGCTTCAGAGCTGAGGAGAAAATGAAACTGAAAGGATCCGACTGGACTTCTACCACCCGATTGCGAAGGCTTCTCTTTAAAGAATGCCAGACTCCCACCTCCATGAGAATATCCTGCGCGTTCAGAACAAGAAAACCTCCATTTGCCTTCAGTAAGCTACCGGCTCTAATGTGGCGGTAGTCCGAAAACCATATTCCGTGGCGGTCCATAACTCTCTCCACTGTGCCGAAAAGATTGCGGTAGGAGGGAGCAGTTTCAATTACTACAGGCGGTTTGTGCGTCTCGGAATTGTCAATCAGAACGTTTACCTCATAGTCGCTGAACTGATTGGGGTCCGGAGGGACCAGCATAGGAGGTCCGGGGGTTTCGCCGACTGTTGGGGATGAAACAAGTTTCGGACGGAATCTATCCAAATGACTCATTATATCTGTCTCAATGTCATCCAAGTAAACGTTGACCGCCGCCGCATCATGATCCTCCCTTATAGAATCCAGCAGATCTTTGAGGAGAGGCTGAACCCACTCCTTGGTCAGACGTTCAAGTTCTTCCTGAATGGTCTTATCTATATCTCTTGCTTCTTTGAAAATCTTTTCCATTTCCAGTGACAACTCTTTGTACTTGTTTTTAATTTTCTCCAATTCATCTCCGGAGAACTTGCCTTCTTCGACAAGTGACTCAAGCTGTTCTATCTTCATCGGGTTGCCTACAACTACCGGGGCCAGATCAGGACGAGTAAAAGGTCCTACCTGGACCTGAACCATCATATAGTTCTCCGAGGTCACCTTGTTTTCAAAATTCTTGAACAGAGCTTTCTGGGCTCCCATATGACGGCTTACTATCTCATTTCGAGCTGTCTGAAACTCCTCACTCTCGAATACGGCCGGTATCTTTTTTTTCAGAGACTCAATGAGATCCGTTATCTGCTGCTTGAATACCGGGCCTCTACCCGGCTCCATTATGAGCAGTCTCGGTTGGTCGGGATTTTTAAAGTTGTTGACATAGCAAAGATCCTTGGGTATTGAGCTGCCAACATTAAGTTCCTCTAAGAGTTTCTTTACTGTGGCTGTACGGCCTGTGCCGTTTATTCCGGAAACGAAAATATTGTAACCGTGACTCTTCATTGAAAGTCCCAGTTGGATAGCCTTTACGGCACGGTCCTGGCCTACGATTTCGTCCAGTGGCTTTATGCTCGCGGTGGTGCCGGTGATTATTCCCTCTGAGGGGCCGATCCAGGTAAGTTGCTCCCATCCTAGTTGAAGTTTTTGTTTCAGATCGCTCATTTTTCAATTTCCTATTTGAGAGTTACGACGGGTAAAAAGTACCCCAATCTTAAACCGCCGGACGTTCTTCCTGCAACAATTATCGACGCAGGAGCCGAAAACCATATCCAAAGCTGCGCAGATTACATTTCCTTAACCACACCGAATAGTATCCGGTCCACCATTTCGACAATACAGTGACCTATTACCAAATGTACCTCTTGAATTCTCGGAGTGAGCCCACCCGTAACAGTGAGATAGTTTCTGCAATATTGCCTCATGGGGCTTTCAGCCGGTCCGCCCAGACCAACGGTGATAAGGCCCATTTGCTGTGCGATCTTCAATCCCCGGATAACGTTTCTGGAATTCCCCGACGTGCTTATTCCAAGCGCAACGTCACCTGGTTTGCCTAAGGCCTTAATCTGCTTTTCGAAAATCTCGTCAAAGCTGAAATCGTTGCCTATTGATGTCAAGACGGAAGTGTCTGTCGTGAGGGCAACGGCGGGTAGAGGAGGTCTATCAATCAGGTAACGGTTTACAAATTCTGCTGCGAGATGCTGAGCATCCGCTGCGGAACCCCCGTTTCCAAAAAGGAGGACTTTATTGCCTCTTCCAAGAGCGGCGGCCAAGCTCTTGATCGCCTCTTCAAGTATATCGAGGTTTGCATTCAAAAAAATTTCTCTCAACTGGAGGCTTTGGTTGAAAATTTCCTGAATATGTTTTTTCAAAGGATTCCCTCCGTTTTATGCATTAAAGTGTAGGAAAAGCACTCACTGAACTTATCATACTGGAGGCCGATAATGAATGGGGAAACTGTTGGTTCAACCAAAACTTAGGTAAACTTATCTCTCCGTGCTATGATGAGAGCCAGACAAAAAGCGGTTGAAATTTTATTTCTGGAGCGTTACCGTTATATTCGGTGAGCGCGTGTGGTTGATGGTTATTACCCTGATTTCATCCAGTTGTCAGCTTTCGCCGCTTTATGTACAATCATTTCATAACCAAGCGATTATACATGAATATCCAGAAAAACGATATTATTGATTACTACGACAGTCGACGGATTTCCTGCGGTCTAGTCCTAGAGGTTGAGGAGCGACGTCTCAAAATTCTCAACGACCAGGGAAAGGAAACGAAGATTTCCCCTAGCCGGGCATTGATAGGATGTAAGGATCCGCTGTTCCCCGTCACTGCGAGCCGAAACGAGCAAGTTGCCAGGCTCAAAGAGATCTCCGGACTGAGGGAAGAAATTAAAAACCGCGTTGATCTGCAAGAACTTTGGAATGTTGTCGGTCTTGAAGCACGTGAGATAGACATCGAAGATCTCAGCGAGTTGTTTTTCGGAAGAGTCAAAGACCAAGATTGTTCAGCCTCACTTCTTCGGGCTATATTCGAGGACAGGCTCTATTTCAGAATTCGCCCTGATGGGATTGAAATTCCTACCCCGGATCGAGTGGAACAGGCTCTCATTCAGAGGCAAAAGGAAAGAGAGCGCGCCAATTTTACAGCTTGTTGCGCAGATTTTCTTGCATCGCTTAAACAGGCAGAAGCAGTGCATGTAGAATCTGCGCCTGATGGGCTCATTTCCCTGCTCGAGGAGGCGGCCGTTTGCGGACGGGAGTGGGTGGATTTTAAAAATGTGAAAGATCTATTTTCTCAGGCTGGGCTTTCTCTCAACTGGAATCCCTTAAGAGTTCTAGTGAAATTGGGCGTCTGGGACGAGGACGTAAATGTTCGCTTGGCTGCGGAAAGAATTCCTGTTGATTTTAGCCTTGAGGTGGAAGATCAAGCGATTAAAGCTACGTCTAAACAATTCCCGAGCGGAGCTGAGGATCTTACAGGAGAGAAACCGGTTACCATCGACTCGGTCTTAACCCACGATATTGATGACGCCATTTCAATTTCCTATTCAGGTAACGACGTCATAGTGGGGATTCACATAACAGATGTATCACACTTCGTGGATCATGATTCTCTTCTGGATCAGGAAATACGATTGAGGGCAGTATCGATATACCTGCCCGAAAAGACGATCCCCATGATTCCGCCGGTGCTCTCAGAGCAGGCCGCAAGCCTTAACGCAGGGGAGATCCGGCCGACCATAAGTGTAATGGCCAGGTTTGGGGCAGATTTAGTTCTAAAGGACTTCAGGATTCTTCCCTCTACTATCTGTGTTCATGAAAGGCTTTCCTACGAAGAAGCTGATGAGAGAATACGGAATTCCAGTTCCAGAGAAGCAGCCATGTTTGCAATCGCATCGGCAGTACGCAATCGTCGTGTGGCCTGCGGGGCTTTGATTTTTAAAGATCCTGAACTTTCATTACGAGTTTGCGAAGACAAGACTATCGAAATGAGCATTCGAGATAGAGAATCTCCTTCCCAGATATTGGTGTCGGAAATGATGATTCTCGCAAACAGTCTCTTTGCAGAGTTTCTTAAGCACATGAGCCTTCCGGCCATATTTCGAAGTCAGCCACCCCCTATGGAAAAAATCGAACTGGGGGACGAATACGATCCCGTGTTGTCTTATCGCTGTAAGAAATCCCTTTCCCGCGGAGAACTGGGAACTTACCCGGCGCCTCATTCCACGTTAGGTCTTGAGGCCTACACTACAGCAACCTCTCCTTTGCGAAGATACTCAGATCTGATTGTTCAAAGGCAGATCAAGGCTTCGCTGGGGATGGCCTCTCCAATTGATAGAGATGAGCTGGAAAGAATCCTTGGGGAAATATCGTTTCGCTTGGAGAGAGCAGTATTAATGGAGCGGGAGCGCCAGAGATATTTTCTTCTCAAGTATCTGGCACAAAATAAGTCCGAGGAATTCGAAGCGGTTGTGTTGCATCGTTTCCCACGGTTTTACCTGGTCCAGTTGACCAGGTTCGGGATCAGTGCTGCATTGAACGTCCCGATAGGCGTGTCATTGAATCCTTATGATAGAGCAGTGGTACGTATTGAGAAAATTAACCCGAGAGAAGACAAATTAAGTCTCTCATTAGTTAAGCTGATCTGAAATGACAGCCGACGTTATGGAGCAATGGGCGTTGGGGTTTTTTCGAAAATGCCTTCACAAAAAACATTCATTTTCGTGTATTTTATTTCTGAAATTCATCCCCTTTACAAGATATCTCACAGTTGAGTCGGGGGCCCTTACTCTGGAATTTATGATCGAAATGCCTGGGGAGCCCCAATGATCAATAAGAATGAAATCACCTCAATGTCTCCTCATTTTGAGGACGACGTGATCGGCATGCTCAAGCAAAGAGGAAAGAAAACGCTCCCATCCGAAGGAGTGGTCACTGCCGCTGTTTTGGTCCCTTTGTTCTTTAAGAATGGCCGAGTCCATGTTCTGTTGACCAAACGCTCTGATCACGTGGAACACCATAAAGGCGAAATTTCGTTTCCAGGGGGTAAGCTGGATTCCACCGACGCGGATTTTCTGTCTTGCGCTCTGCGCGAAACTACTGAAGAAATTGGGGTTGAGCCACGGGATGTTCGTATCCTTGGAGAACTTGACGATTTCTATACAGTGGCTACGGGGTTTCTTGTGGTGCCCTTCGTCGGGATTATCCCCTATCCTTACGATTTTCACACCAGCCCAAGAGAGATCGATCGCTTGCTGGGGGTCCCGTTCGAAGTATTTTTCGATCCTGCACGTCGTTCTGAAGATGTCTGGAACATATATGGCAAGCAGGTGGAAGTTATTTCGTACAAATGGTGTCAGTACAATATCTGGGGTGCCACGGCGAGGATTCTCAAGCACTTTGCCGATATATTATCTGATAGACGAGGTCTGATAACATGAATTCGCTAGATGATTTCCCCTCTGATTTCAATGAATGCGTTCGTTTCCACGGGCATCTTTGCCCCGGTTTGGCAATCGGTTATTCAGCCGTCAAGGCAGCAACGCGTTTGCTCAATGTCGGTCCTTCGAGAGACGAGGAAGTAGTTGCGGTGGTCGAGAACGATTCATGCGCAGTGGATGCAATACAGGTCCTTCTCGGTTGCACATTTGGAAAGGGGAATTTAATTTTTCGAGATTGGGGAAAGCAGGTTTTTACTTTCATGGATAGGAAAACCGGCCGAGCAGTTCGTGTTTCCCTCACGGGAGAACTGCCGGGCCGCACAAAGCGACATGCCTTGAAAAAGAAGATTGAGGCCGGCTTGGCCTCGGACTCGGAAACAAAGCTTTGGGATGAACTGCGATACTCGATTGCAAAGGAACTTATAGCGTCTGACCCGGAACTTTATTTCGAAGTTCGGGAAGTCCGGAGTCGGATTCCCCCCGCTGCCGAAGTAGTGGAAACCAGGCCTTGCGCTATTTGCGGTGAAGGGGTTATGAGCACCAGGTTGGTTACGCGTCAGGAACTCCTCGTATGTCAAGATTGCGCTAACATCTGAAAGATACTGTCCATATGAAAATCGCTGAACATCTTTACGTTTACTTGTGGACCGACCAGAGAGAAAATAATTGCAACAGCATCTTCATTGACGGGAAGATGCCTTTGTTGATTGATCCTGGATATCCTCAGAAGGTCGGATCTCTTTTTGACAAAATGAAGGCAGACGGCCTGGATCCTCAACGAACCAAGGTTGTTGTCAGCACTCACGCACACCCTGACCATTTTGGCGGAACTTCGGCTTTCAAAGACAATTCGGTTAAAATAGGCATTTCCCGCCGGGAAGAAAGATATATCGAAGATATCGGGCGGCCAATGTACCTGCAACATGGAGCAAAGATGCCGGATTACCGAGTGGACTTCTACCTC
>CAIXMD010000111.1 GCA_903920415.1 uncultured Desulfomonile sp. | reverse complement strand
CACAGAGTATTTATTTGCATGCCTGGTAGTTTCTGCGAAATGCACCCTGGGAAAAGCAATTTCAATGAATTCAGGTGGGGCGTCAGAGGGAGGATTCTCCATAAAAGAACCGAAAGCGTATGCAAGAATGTTCTGGGCAGTGCGATATTGTTCAGCGCGGTAGGCTGCCTTTGCAGCAAGGAAGGCCATTGCAGGGGATGATTTTAGGGATTTGGGCAATGTTTCCAGATTAATGAGGGCAAATTCATGGAGTCCATTTTCCGTCAATTTTATCGCATCCTTGACCCGGAGATTAGATTTTTCTTCCGAACTCAGGCTCATGTCAGGAAACCATTTTCTAGAGTCATCCTTCTCATCAGGGGACGATTTTATTGACTTGAGACGATCTGCCGCCGCAAATCCGTAATATCCCAGCGAATCATTCTTAACTATGTCTTTGAGAAGAGGTTCAGCTTCCTTGAACCGATTCAAGTTAATCAGGGAGCGTGCCTGCCAATATTTCGCAGCATTTTCTATTTTTCCTCCAGGTGTCATGGATCTGGTTTCACGAAACGCATCAGCCGCTTCTTTATACTGTTGGTTCATATACTTGATCCAGCCGGTTTTCCATTTCAATTTGACCTTTACTTTGAAATCGGGACCGCTTTTCGACAATCGATCAAAATATGTCTGTGCATCAGGAAATCTGCCTTTTTCAAAGTGGTGGGCTCCCATGTTGAACATTGCCTTTTTCTTGAGGCTTGAAGAACCTTTTTCCAATATTTTTGTGTTACAGAGTTCGAACTCTTTGTAGTTGTCGAGCCTCCAGTACACAAGGCTGAGCAGATAGTAGGCATCCATCCTCAAATTGTCGGGAACATCCCCCTTGAGGATATCTTTGAGAATGTTTATAGCCTTTTGATTCATGCGATCTTTGTAACGACAACGCGCCAGCTTGAGCATCAGCCCCTTGTCGGATGGTCTGCTTTTAAGCAAAGCCTCGTAAGCACTTGCTGCCAGATCGAATCTCCCCATTGCGAAAAGCCGCTCAGCACGAGAAAGTTGCTCGTTTTCTGAAAAAGTGGGCTTTGCGATCTTTTCATGAACGACCATCCATGCCAGATCATCGGCCGCTTGTAATCCTTCCACGGAGGCGGGGTAATTCAGAAAGAGATCTCGATAATGAGCCGAGGCTTTTGAGTAATTCCCTATATGGCGCTCCAGGGCTGCCAGACGCAGCGTAAGCCTTATCTTGTCCTTTTCGGAGGCCTTCTTCAACATCGACGTCAACACAGGCACCGCTTCAGGCTTTCCTTGCTCGCAGAGGATCTCGACCAAAGAGAGCCGAACCAAATCAAGGTACACACTATTGGGATAGTTTCTCAAAAACTCCTTGAGAAACGATTCCGCTTTATCGAGATTGCCGGTTTTGCGATATGCTCTTGACAAAATGACGTAAGCCACCGGACCGTAAAGGGGATCGCGAAAGATATTCTTCCACACCTCCTCGGCACTCTCCAAGTTTTCAGTATCGAAGTGTTTCTTCCCCTCCAGAAAGATGTAATCTTGCATAGGCGCCGGCGAGAGAGTTAGAGACCAGCCTTTCTCCGGGATTGATATGGAAACCAACAAAAGAGTCGCGCACAAAAGGCTCGATTTGAAAATTCGGCCCCAGTTAGTGGATATGGGTGAGTGACTCCTGTAGGCTGCAGGATTGTTACGAACAATAGTCATCCTTTCTATTTAGAATGTAATTGATCAAAGGTCAAGTGATACCTCACGAAAAAACATTAAGCATACAGAAGATAGAAGAGGTTTTTGTTTCGCGGAGGTTCTTTGCTCGCGTGGCTTTTGGAGCCGGTAAATAGCTTTGACAATAATGTCGTGTAGTCCTACAATTTGGTAAGATTTAGATTTCAACCCCCGATACTCAAGATTATTGCTGAGGACTGAATGGCAAGCCGTGATACCCAACCCAAGATGCAGCGTGAGATTCAAGAACTACTCCTCCTTTTCAAGATCAGCCAAAGCCTAGATCGCAGCATGGATATACGCGACGTTGTGGGACCTGTGCTGGAAGCAACGGCTGAGCACATGGGCATGATGCGTGGTACGCTGACTCTCCTGAACCGAGAATCGGGTGAAATACTGATCGAGGCGGCTCACGGCCTTTCTGATAGCCAAAAAGAGCGCGGAAAGTACAGGCCGGGCGAGGGTGTGACTGGAAAGGTTATTGCAACTGGTCGGCCTGCGGTTGTGCCTCACATTTCAGATGAGCCTCTTTTTCTGGACCGCACCGGCGCCAGGAAAGGTCTCAGAAAAAAGGACATATCGTTTATTTGCGTTCCTATCAAGCTGGGAAACGAGGTCATCGGAGCCTTGAGCGCGGATCGACTTTTTGAAGAAGGAGTATCACTTGCCGAAGATGTTCGCCTTCTTTCGATCGTTGCCTCAATGATCTCGCAGGCGGTCCGGTTGAGACAGTCCGCTCAAGAGGAACAACATCGCCTCTTGGACGAGAACAAAAGGCTCCAAAGTCAACTCAAGGACCGTTTTAAACCGTCCAACATCGTGGGCAATTCAAAAGGCATGCAAAATGTTTACGAATTGATCGCCCAAGTGACGAGAAGTGACGCAACGGTTCTCATAAGAGGAGAGAGTGGTACCGGCAAAGAACTTGTCGCTCACGCAATTCACTTCAATAGCTTTCGGGCCGAGAAACCATTCATCAAGGTGAACTGCGGGGCTCTGCCGGAAAGCGTAGTGGAAAGTGAACTTTTTGGTCATGAAAAAGGGGCTTTTACAGGTGCCATAGCCATGCGCAAGGGGCGTTTTGAACTGGCTCATGGCGGCAGTATCTTCCTGGACGAGATAGGAGACTTGTCTCCAACCACTCAGATCAAATTTCTCCGGATACTGCAGGAAAGGGAGTTTGAACGGGTTGGTGGAACGGCTACTATGAGAACGGATGTGAGAGTGATAACGGCAACGAACCGGAATCTCGAGCAACTCATCGAAGAAGCTAATTTCAGGCAAGATCTCTATTACCGGCTCAACGTTTTTCCAATCCATATTCCGCCTCTTCGGGAACGAAAGACTGACATCCCTTTGTTGACTGATTACTTTGTCGAGAAATACAGTAAAGCAAATCACAAAAACATAAAAAGGATCTCCACGTCTGCTATTGATATGCTTATGAGCTATCACTGGCCGGGCAACGTGCGGGAACTCGAGAATTGCATGGAGAGAGCGGTTCTGTTGAGTTCAGACCAGGTAATCCACGGCCGCTATCTTCCACCCACCCTTCAGACTCCCCTGGCTAGCGGTACTCAACACAGGGGCACTCTGGATGACACCCTCGAAAATATTGAGCGTGATATCATTATGGATGCCTTGAAATCGACTCGCGGGAATAAGGCAAAAGCTGCTCGTGCTCTAAGAATTTCTGAAAGAATCATGGGTTTGCGCGTGACAAAGCACGGAATCGATACGAAAAGGTTTCGTACCATAAGGTAGCTTGTACTTCATCAAACCTACCGTACAGTAACATCGAGTTTGACAGCCGGTTGTCTTTCATTTCTTGTCATGCTAAAATATCCAATATATCAAATAGTTAACTTATTGTTGTATGCCCTTGAACTTTTGGCATTTGGATTGCTTTGCGTGTCAAGGTACATAGGCAGCCGTTTAACATACCCATTTGTCCGGGTCACACTGGATCGTGAGTGCTCACCGGGCAAGAAAAGGCACAATGGCTTAGCCTTTAGTCAGAAGTATCTCGGAGGTGTTTGTACAATGAATGCTGCCGACAATGCGTGGGTTCTCATATCATCGGCATTGGTGCTCTTGATGACCCCTGGTCTGGCAATGTTTTATGGTGGTATGACACGTGCTAAGAATGTTTTATCAACAATGATGCACAGCTTCTTTATCATGGGGCTGGCGTCGATGATCTGGCTGTTCTACGGATTCAGTCTGGTTTTTGCCCCAGATGCATTCAGCGGGCTGTTGGGCGGTGGAGCTTACTTCGGGTTGAACGGTATCGGAGGCTCCCTATTGCCTGATCTGGCGGATCCCTCGAAGACCATGACGATCCCTGGATCAACCTTCATGATATTCCAGTGCATGTTTGCTATCATCACTCCAGCTCTTATCACAGGTGCTTTTGCAGAAAGGATTAAGTTCAGTTCTTTCATTCTCTTCATGATTTTGTGGATTACCTTTGTATATTGCCCCGTGGCTCACTGGGTGTGGGGGCCGGGAGGATGGCTCGCCGGCATGGGGGCTCTTGACTTTGCAGGTGGAACCGTCGTTCACGTGAATGCAGGTGTAGCTGCTTTGGCCTGTGCCCTCGTTGTAGGTAAACGTAAAGGCTACGGAACAACGCCTATGATTCCTCATAACCTTACTCTTACATTGCTTGGCGCCGGCCTCCTCTGGTTCGGGTGGTTCGGCTTCAACGCTGGAAGTGCCCTGGCTGCAAACGAAGGGGCGGCCATGGCCTTTGTGGCCACTCATATGGCTACTGCAGCTGCAGCATTAGCATGGGTATTCGCAGAATGGATCATCAGAGGAAAGCCTACGACCCTCGGGGTAGCCTCGGGAGCTGTGGCAGGCCTTGTGGCAATAACTCCGGCTTCAGGGTACGTGGGTCCGGTCTCTTCAGTGTTCATCGGTATAGGAGCAGGCATTTTTTGCTATCTCGCCGTGCTTGCCAAGAGCGGTTTGGGGTATGATGACTCATTGGACGTAGTCGGTGTTCACGGAGTAGGAGGTGCCTGGGGCGCCATTGCAACAGGTCTCTTCTGTTCGAAGGCCATCAACCCCGCAGCGGCGGACGGCCTATTCTTTGGAAACCCAGGACAGGTCTGGGTGCAGATTGTAGCCGTGCTCACCACAATTATTTTCTCTTTCGTTGTCACTCTCATAATCCTTTACATCGTCAAGGCCGTCATGGGACTCCGGGTAACGGATGAGGAAGAGATGGCGGGCGTTGACACCGCTTGTCACGGAGAAACCGGTTACAATCTTTAAGAGGGCCGGCTATCATTAGAGAAAAATCAAGACGGTTTCTTGTTCCGTCCAAAAGATGTTTTTTGGACGGTCAAGCATAAGTGCCGGATAATGCAGAAAGGGAACAGAATGAAAAAAATAGAAGTAATCATCAAGCCTTTTAAGCTCGATGATGTTAAAGAAGCATTGAGCGCAATCGGCGTTCAAGGTATGACCGTGACTGAAGTCAAAGGCTTCGGACGGCAAAAAGGTCACAAGGAGATCTACAGGGGAGCTGAGTACCTGGTAGACTTCTTGCCAAAGATTAAGGTCGAGATGGTCGTCCCTGCTTCAATTACAGATCAGGTCATCGAAAAAGTAATCGCGGCTGCCCGTACCGGAACGATCGGAGATGGCAAGATCTTTGTATTGCCGATCGATACGGTTGTGAGGATACGAACAGGTGAACGGGATGCAGATGCAATCTAGGCGATGGATGTGCTTATTGTACGAAAAGATATCGGCTACCATCGTCCTATTGATTCCATTTTGCTTTCAAACAGGCTATATCACTGGATGAGGTGTTGGGGCGGCTTCCGGAGGGGACGAAATTATTTCCTACCGCCGGGTCCGGTGATCTGTTTTGTTTACCTTTGCAGTGATCAGGAAAACAATGTGCGCAGTTGCACTGATATATGATCTAAATTCAGAAAAAAGGAGTAAGGCATGGAGCCAAAAGAAGTAATCGAATTCGCCAAGAAAAACCAAGCGGTGATGGTAGACTTAAAGTTTATGGATTTTCCGGGAATGTGGCAGCATTTCAGTGTGCCTCTTCATGAACTCGAGGAAGATTCATTTGAAGAAGGGTTTGGATTTGATGGATCGTCGATTCGAGGTTGGCAGCCCATTCATGCGTCGGACATGCTGGTGATTCCGGATCCTCATACGGCGATCATGGATCCATTCATGGAGCATCCGACTCTGTCTCTGATCTGCAACATCGTGGATCCCCTTACTAGGGAACGTTACACAAGAGATCCGCGCAACATAGCACATAAAGCAGAGGCTTACCTGAAGTACACCAAGATCGGTGATACGGCGTACTTTGGGCCTGAAGCAGAGTTCTTTATTTTTGACGATGTCAGATATAGCTATGGCTCCAATCACGGTTTTCACCAGGTGGATTCTATAGAGGGGTGCTGGAACACTGCAAGAGAGGAAGAGCCGAACCTCGGTTACAAACCTCGGCACAAAGAAGGCTATTTTCCGGTCTCTCCCAGCGACTCTCTCCAGGATATCAGGACCGAGATGGTCTTGGTCTTGGAAAGTCTAGGCATAACCATTGAGGCCCAGCATCATGAAGT
>CAIXMD010000110.1 GCA_903920415.1 uncultured Desulfomonile sp. | reverse complement strand
GAATCGGACACCATAATGACAACCATTGAAATCCCCATGCCTCATTGGGCCGAAAAGGCAGGGGCCAGGTCCTGAAATATGAGGTTTCATAACTGGTCTAGAAGATCAGCGACGGTCAATCCTATATCTTTGGCAATTTGTCTCAAGAGAATCGGGGATATGTCCGTACCCTGATGGAATGGTAACGTCGTGGAGCGTCCATCCGGATGCCGGAATTGTTTGTGGGAACCTTTTTGCCGCACCTCGACAAAGCCCAGCTTCTCCAGGATTCCAGCCACTTCTCTAGCCTTCAAGACGGGATATTTTCCCACAGCTAGGCTACCGATACCGTTTGCGTTCCAATGAAGTCAGCCTCAAGGACAGGCTCTCCATCCTCCAACAACATTTGAATTACTTCCTCGAGATTCATCCTCAGCACCTCCAAGTTTGCTGCTTGGGAATGCGCCCCAGGAAATCCAGGAATATAGCCCACATATAACCCGGTGTCACGGCACCTTTCTACAACCGCAGTATAGGTTCGCATGATAGACTCCTTTGTTTCGGGGATGCATAAAAAGGCCAAACAAAACTCTCAGGACACACTCTTCCTTCACTCCCGTCAAGTGCCGACGTTCCTTGTATATCACAGGCATGAGTGGGGCTGCAAATAGTAATGGGATGCAGGGTCCTCAAATATCTGTATGAGTTTTTCAAGAACTTTGAGAAAACCGAATGGTCTGTTATGATTGGGCATAAGGCCTCAAGAAACAAATTCCCAGAAAAGTTGTCAAACGATACTGTCTGTAGTATCATTAAGATTAGTGCCTGATGGGCAAAACCGATAAACGACTTCGGGCCTGGCGTGATAATACACCAGTGGATGCTCCTGTAGACCAAGTGGAGGCGATTTTAGTCAGGTATTTTCCAGATGGCTACAGGAAGAAACCAGGGTCACACGTCACGGTGCATCATAACAGACTAATTGGCTGTGAAGGATTTGGGCCTCTTGGAGACTTCACAATTTGTGTAAACAGAGGTCAGCGAGTAAAAGGCTTTTATCTCAAACTATTAGCGCAGGCTGTATACATCATAGAGGAAGTGAGAGACGATGAGCACCAAGAATCTTGATTATTTCATGACGTTGCCTTATCGAATCGAACTTCAAGAAATATCCCAAGACCTAGGCGGTGGGTTCTCGGTATGTATCCCGGCTCTCGGACGATATGCCGTCCATGCTGACGGAGAGACGGTCCTAGAGGCTCTGGAAAAATTGGAGGAAATAAAACGGGACCGTCTAGCAGCCTATTTAGAGGCTGATGTAACTATTCCAGAACCTGAGAAAGAGGAAAATTTTAGTGGTAAATTTGTGTTGCGCATCCCTAAGTATTTGCATAGGGAACTGTCAATAAAGGCAAGACAGAACAATGTGAGTCTCAATCAGTTTGTCGCTTCTCTGCTTTCAAGCGGGTTGCATGTCGAGCATCTGGAGCGGTCGACGAGCACACCATAATGACCACCATTGAAATCCCCATGCCTCATTGGGCCGAAAAGGCAGGTGCCAGGTCTTGAAATATCAGTATGAGTTGTGCTGGTTGCGCTTCAATCCGGCGGAAGCCTGGTTCCCGAATCACGTTCGGGATGACGTACAGGGCAGACGCACGGGTCAGCCCCTACAAATACAATGACTTTCGGCGATGATCCATGTCCGGTGATGGCTGCGGGAAGACGGGAGCAGACGTAGGGTGCCTGTCAGGTCCTGGTATATCAGTTTCTCTCAAGAACTTTGAGAAAACCCAATGGTCTGTTATGATTGGGACATGAGAAAGTGGACTTTGGGCTTGCATAAGAAGAGCGGAGTAGACAAATAAGTCCAATAAAATAATCATGACAGGCAATGAATTCATACGAAAACTGAAAAAACTTGGCAAGAAGAATGGGGTT
>CAIXMD010000109.1 GCA_903920415.1 uncultured Desulfomonile sp. | reverse complement strand
CCACCGACGGTCAAGCGGGCCTTCATAGCATGAACGGCTCTGGTCAACTTTATTGGATATCGGGTTACCCCAGCTCGAGCACTCCCACCGGAACCGCCGCAATACACCGCCGACACCCTGGACTCCTGACACGAATCGGCTAATTCTGACACGGCCTGCCTGGCCTCCCGGGTCATAGAAATTTCCAGAAGATCTCCGTCACATCCCAATTCAAGCAATATGGACTTTCGCCCCGTCGTTTCTGTAATAAGGATTCGCATACCCGGTCGAGCCTTGTTCATGTCGATGTCCCCAATAATTTCCGAGGGCACAGTGATAGACGTTCCTCCCCAGCCCTTACCATGATCGCCAAAATATCGCCCGGGCGTGCTCCGCTTGAATCTTAGGCCGACTCCGCTGGGCTCAAGTCCTAAGTAGACTCCGGCAGGATGCTCACTCATGAGGCCGGTGAGGTGGGAGTCCAGAACAATGACCTCATCGGACACCTCTCTAAAAATATTCGCAAAAAGCCCCAATGTGGCACTTCCACATCCAACCCTCATCACCTCTTCCATTTTTCCATCGATTATGGGCTGGTGACCGACTTGAAGGTCCAACTTACTACCACCTTCAATGCGTAGCTTCACTCGCCTGCGGTTGGAAATTTCTGAAACAAGCCTCGCCGCGGTCAGACCGTTAAGTCCGGTAAGCACATTAATTCCACCGATGGAGAGGATTTTTGATCCATATTCCTCAGTTGTCAAATGTCCTATCTTTTTCTTCCTATAAAAAATCGCGGCACCTTCTTCGCCGATGTTAGTGTCAGTATCAATCTTCAACTTTATTCCTGAATAGCTGAGAGGTGCTTCCGTAACCACTGTCACTACATCTATTCCATCCACTTTGGATTGAACTATGTGAGGCGCAGGTTTGCAGTCCGGATAAGTGGTACCTGCCCCTATTGCGGTTATAAGAGGTTGTCGAATTGCAGGCTCCCAGTCTGGTCCAGCCAGATGCTTGACCTCTTCATATGTCAACAACGAAATAGTGCGTTCGAGCTTGCCACCTCGGTTAATGAAACGGTGACATGCTCCGGTGAATCCGTCCTTGATTTGGCAGCGAATAGGACACGCTTCGCAGGATGCAGATCCTGGAGCCGGGGCATCTTCCGAGAAAAAAGCTTCCTCCGGGCAGGTTCTGAGACAGGCTCCGCATTCGGAACAGGCATCACTTATCGAAGCCTTTTTCTTGACGAGCCTTATGGCGTCCTGAGGGCAGTCCAGCAGGCATGCGCCACATCCTTTGCATTTGTCGACATTCACTTTCATGTCACAGCAACTAAATTACCTTGACTTTTCTGACGGCCGGGGGAGTGTTCCGGCTGACTTTGACCTCGATCTTGCCGTCAATCATGACCATGGATACTCCAGGGACATCTCCAACTTCTATGGCTGAGAGGGCGTCCTTACCGGCAGAACCCATGGGAGCGTCAATTGCTGTCAAGTCTGCTGCGTAGCCTTCGCGAACAAAGCCGGTGTCTAGTCCGAAAACCCGCGATGTGTTGCCGGTAGCCATACAGAGGGCCTGTTCGGCCTTCACGTCGGTCAGAGACGCAGCCATACAGATAACTCTGAGTATTCCAAGTGGTACGACGCCGGTTCCAGATGGGGCATCATTTCCGATGATGAAACGGTCCAGAGCGTTGTGTTTCAAGCCCAGTTTAAGCGCTTCCACCATTGCCTTGGGGTTGCCGCAATGGACCAGTTCCAGCACATAGGACGTTTCTTCCACCAGTTTCCTGATCTCTTGAAGAGACACGGCGGTCGGCCCACCGTTCACGTGACACGCTATATGTGGATCGACTGCTATGACCTGATCAGCAGTAACCGTATCACTGCCTGGTATCGAAGTGCCACCGGTATGCATCATCACAATCATGCCGTACTTTTTGGCCCACTTGACCATAGGGGCAGCATCTTCAGCAAATTTCACCGACCCCAGGCCGATTTCTCCCACCACTTTAACGCCCTCACGCGCCATTTCCTCGAAATCCGTCTCTTTCAGGCCCTTTTCTAGAATGACTGCGCCACCGATAATCTTGGCTCCGCCGGGTCGAAAGTTGTTGAAAGACTTAGCGGCAAGAATGGCCAGGGCTTTTGTCCCAGCCGGATCTTTAGGCCTTCCAGGTAAGTGTACTTCACCTGCAGATATTATTGTGGTGACGCCCCCATGCACCTCGCTTTCAAGAAAACCAACTTGATTTTGGCGTGGTGTGAAATCCCCGAAGACTACGTGGCAATGAGAATCGATCAATCCGGGGGTGATCGTGCTCCCTGCCGCATCTATAACGGTATCGGCACCAAGGGATTCCAATTGGGTAAGTTTTCCTATTTGTCGTATTCTCCCTTCCGAAACAAAGATTGAGTCCGCGTCTAGAACTGGATTTGAGATATCTCCGCTAACCAGTGTCCCGATATTCTTTATTAAGGTTCCGGGCATGATCCCTCCTTTCTTGGTAGATACCTGCTTACATTTTAAGAATTTCCCGCCGTGGAGGCCGCTTTCAAGACCCGCTCCAGGTTGGCGGGTAAATCATATATTCGTACGCCGAGGGCATCTGCTATGGCATTGACAATGGCCGGCGCAGTAGGTATCAACGCTGGTTCCCCTACGCCTTTGGCCCCATAGGGTCCAGTAGGCTCAAAATCTTCAACGATTATGGTCGTGACTTGGGGCATGTCTGCGCAGGATGGAATCTGATAGTCCTTCATCGATTCAGTTTTTCCAGGGTGAAATTCTTCCATCAGCGCAAAACCCACACCCATGGCCACACCACTATAAATCTGGCCTTGGACGTTCCCTGGATTGATCGCTTTTCCTACATCATGTGCGGCGATGACTCTCAGCACCTTCACTTCCCCGGTCAGAATTTCGATTTCGACCTCTGCCACGTGAGTGGCAAAGGCATACGTTCCGTAGGGGGCACCACTTCCGGTTTCGGGATCCAATGGCGTCGTCGCCGGATCGAAGTAGCCCTGCCATTTCAAGGGAAGACCGGCTCGAAGAGCCCGTTGCGCTATCTTTTCGAAAGAAACTGAATTTTGGTGATTGGTTCGTGATTTCACCACTCCGTCTTCAAGAACAAGGTCTCCACGATCAATTTTCAAGATCGTTGCAGCTTGGGAGAGAAGAACCTCTCGCAGTTTTCTCGCCGCATCCAGTACGGCATTACCGGAAATATAAGTTTGCCGGCTGGCCGATGATGCGCCGGCAGATGTGGTAAGGAGAGTATCGGCCATCACCAGTTGAATTGTATCCGGTAATAAACCCAATTCCTCAGCGGCTATCTGCACGAGAATAGTGGAAGAACCTTGACCTATATCAGCCGCGCCGGAAAACAAGGTGACTTTTCCATCATTTGAAAGCTCTATCTGTGCAGAAGAAGGATTCTGGACTCCGGTGTTCCCGATTCCGTAGATCATGGAAGCGATACCGACGCCCCTCCTACAGTACCTTCCTTGACGATTGTCAATTTTTTGGGCTTTTTCGTAAAAAGGGGCTACAGCTTCAAGAGTGGCTCCAATTCCTACCGAGGCCTTGAGTTCTTGCCTGGTGGCAGTGAGCGACCCGATTCGCAGGGCATTCCTACGCCTGATTTCAAGCGGAGTCAGTCCTAATTCGTGGGCCAAGAGATCCATCTGGGATTCGTGCGCGAAGGCAATCTGAGGAACCCCGAAACCTCTCATTGCACCTGCAATGGGATTGTTGGTGTAGGCGAAGGTTGACTCAATGTGAATATTGGGAATTTCATAAGGTCCTGTGGCATGAACTGCTGTACGTGTTACCACCGCTAAACCATAGGATGCGTAAGCCCCTGTATCACCTATAATTTTTACGTCTGCTGCGATAAGTCTCCCGTCACGTGTCGCTCCGCTCTTATAAATTATCTTCAGAGGATGGCGTTTGGGGGTACATAAGAAGGCCTCTTCTCGAGTGTATACCATTTTAGCGGGTCTTTTGAGAAGGTAAGCCGCTAATCCTACAAATCCTTGGACGTTTAGATCGAGTTTTGAGCCGAAACCACCGCCCGTGGCAGCCTGAATTACCCGAACCTTCCTCTCGTCCAAACCTAGCAAATCAGCCACGTCTTTCTGATCGTAGTGGGGGTTCTGAGTGGAAGCATGAATAACCAGGATGCCATCGTCATCCAGGTAGGCCATTCCCGAATCCGGTTCCAGGTAGGTGTGCTCGACATAAGAAGTGGTGTAAATTCTCTCAACGACCACGTCAGCCTGCTTGAAGGCTGCCTCAGGACTGCCGCGTTTAATGACTCTTCTACCAAGGAGGTTTCCATTCTCATGGATTTTTATGGCACCAGGCCTCAGTGCTTCTTCAGGATCAAGAATCGCAGGTAGGTCCTCATAGTCTATGTGGATTGAGGCCAGTGCAGTATGGGCGGATTCGTATGTTTCGGCCGCCACAAGTGCTACAGGGTCACCTACGAATCGTATCTTGTCCTCTGCTAAAAGATACTGGTCTTTATTTATTATCCCCAGGCGATTGCGTCCCGGGATGTCCTCGTAGGTAAAGACCCGGACACAACCAGGGGTCAGAACCGCCTGAGAGGCATCAACTGAAAGTATGCGAGCATGAGGTCGATCACTCCTCAGGGCAAGAAGAGTTACCATTCCGTCCCTGTGCAAGTCCGAGGCAAACTTCGCCGAACCTAGAACTCTTTCCCGAGCCCCAATTCTGAGGACCGTAGTCCCTACGTTTCGTAAAGATTTGTCGTTCATGCGATATCTATTCAAGAAATATTTTTGTTAAGGACTTGATCACAAGTCCTTCAACAGCCGGTCGCTTGTACTCGGTAGACGGCCTCACCCCACTGCGAGAAACCATCTCTTGTGAAACCTTTTTAGCAGTTTCCATGACAAGATTACGGTCAGGAAGCACACCTTTCAGGATGTCCTCGGCTCTTGTCATCCTCGCAGGCTGAGGAGTTATGGATCCTACAGAAAGCCTGAAATCGGAAACTAAGCCTCTTGAATCGATCTGCCCTACCGCAGCCAAGTTGATCCTCGCTATGGACAACGCCCTGCGCCTGGCGATTCGCTGGAAGGTGAATCGATAGTTCTTTTCAAAAGTCTCCAACAACAAACGGGTAATAAGTTCTCCTGGCTTTAGTGTTGTACGATAGGGACTGGTAATGAATTCGTTCAAGGGTACCATGCGCGAGGTCTTAGCACTAAGGACCTCGACCTGAGCATCGTGAACCATCAATGCTGTGACGGCATCTGACGCTGGTGAAGCATTGGAAATGTTTCCTCCGAGCGTTCCCACGTTGCGAATCTGGAGGCTTCCTACGAAGCTTGACGCAAGAGCCAAAACAGGGGCTAATTCTACTATTGTCGGGTCGTTCATGATTTCCGTATAGGTTAGAGCAGCACCAACAGATAAGTGGCCGTCCATTTTCTCCGCTACCCTCAATTCCTCGAGTCTAGACACGTCCATAACAAACTTGGGCGTAAGCGCTCCCCGTCTGATGGATATCATCAGATCCGTGCCACCAGCCAAGATGGAGGTATGAGGCCCATGAGCGTCGAGAAAATTGAGGGCATCCTTTAACGATCGGGGTCGAATGTATTGAAAACGAGATGTCATCATTTCAATGCTCATCAGACCGGTCTACGGCACAGAGTCTGGCTGCCAGATCCACGGCCTCAATAATTTGAATGTAACCTGTGCAGCGACAAAGATTTCCAGAAAGCGATTCGATAATCTCCTCCCGTCTGGGACGAGGACTCTTGTCAAGGAGCGCCTTGGTGGACAAGAGCATTCCAGGAGTGCAGTAACCGCATTGTATGGCTCCTGTGGACAAAAAAGCCTCTTGAATGGGATGCAGGGTATCTCCCGTAGAAAGTCCTTCCACGGTCTCAACGCTCTTATGGTCTAATTGTGGTCCCAACATGAGACAGGAGTTCACAGCCCGTCCATCAACAAGAATTGTGCAGGCGCCGCACTCACCGATGCCGCATCCTTCCTTGGTACCCATGAGTCCCAATTGATTCCTGAGAACAGCGAGAACCGTTTCCCACGGCTTGATCTCTAGTTCCAGCGCCTTTCCGTTGAGCACGAATGCTATTTTCAAGAGAGGAGGATCTTCATACTTTTTGTTCATGAACACTATCCTACCCTAGATAGCTAGATATGACTTTCTGATATGGTCGTTGTTAAGAAGTTCCGACCCTTTTCCTTCCATTACAGTACGGCCGTTTTCAAGAACGTAGGCTCGATCGGTAATTTCCAGAGAGAAATGAACATTCTGCTCGACGAGGAGCACGGTCAGACCAGTAGCTGCAATTTCCTGAACAGTCTCGAAGACTCGGGTAACCAGCATAGGAGCAAGCCCGAGCGAAGGCTCATCAAGCAGCAAGAGGACTGGCCTGGACATAAGAGCACGTCCGATCGCCAGCATCTG
>CAIXMD010000108.1 GCA_903920415.1 uncultured Desulfomonile sp. | reverse complement strand
CATAAATCTCGTTGATTCTGCTGCAACGTTTCTCAGATACGTGGCCGACCACTTCAACCCCCGCTTTTCCGAGTGTCTTGGCTCCTCCGCCCCGGACATCTGGATTAGGATCATCCATGCCATACCAGACTCTCTTGATACCGGCTACCAGGATAGCCTCAGTACAGGGAGGGGTTCGTCCGTGATGATTACACGGTTCTAACGTGACAAACATTTCAGAGCCTCGAGCATCGGGCCCGGCAGCTCGTATAGCCTCAACTTCGGCATGAGGCTCTCCTGCAGCATGATGGTAGCCTGTTCCAACCACCTTTCCGTTCTTCACGAGTACTGCGCCCACCGCTGGGTTTGGGGAAGTCCGTCCCAGGGCCCTTCTGGCCAGTTTGAGGGCCAGGGACATGAATCGGTCCGCCTCACGTGGGATCAAGGACTTCTCCACTCTGATCCGGGGGTCCATTTTGAGAACGACTGTGCTCCCGGGCTTCTCTGAGTTCATACAATTCCTTTATTTCCCTCATGAATTCCTCAATGTCTCGAAAAGAACGATATACCGATGCAAATCGGACGTACGCTACATCATCCATATGCTGAAGAGCCTCCATCACCCGTTCGCCGACATAGGCCACACTAATCTCTTTCTCGGGCCGTTCCATAAGCTCTTGCTCGATGGAATCAGCGACTGCTTCGATCCTGTCGATGCTGACAGGCCTTTTCTCGCAAGCACGACGCATACCTTCGACGATCTTTCTTCGGTCAAAGGTCTCTCTGCGGCCGTCTTTCTTGATAACGTACGGGAGAATTTCTTCTATTCTCTCGTAAGTAGTGAATCTTTTCTTACAGTTCAGACACTGACGACGACGTCGAATTACCGTATTATCCTTACCGAGGCGGGAGTCGATCACTCTGTCGTCTATAGCGCCGCAGGCAGGGCATTTCATTCTTGACCGCCTTATATCAGGTCGTCAATTCACTAGCTATTAATACCAATATTTATATCGAATCACAACATGATGCAAGAAAAATAAAGAATTTTGTTTTCATAATCGGTTTGCTTTATCTTGTTTAAAAGGATAAATAAAGAAATATTTTTTTATGGGCCGGATCAATCAGTCTTTACTGAAATTTCCATGAATGCAGGTGCCATGACAGTCGGGGACAAGATTATTGTAGTGGCTGTTCTTGTCTTGGCCGCTTCTCTATTCTTTATTGTCCCGCGTCTGCTGGTAACGGACGGTGCGTCTATCGAAGTTTGTTCGGGCAAGGACGTAAAAGGAAAATTCTCTTTGAATCAGGAGAGACGGTTTGATGTGATGGGGCCACTCGGGAAAACCATAATTCAAATAAAAGGAGGCCGGGCGAGCATAGTTTCTTCTCCGTGTCCGAACAAGATTTGCGTCAGCATGGGGTCTCTGGGGAAAGAGGGCGGCGTCTTGGTTTGTGTTCCTAACGAGGTGGTCGTCAGAATCGGTACAGATCGGGCCGACGGTCTAGATGCGGTGACCCGATGACAGAGCGGATACAAAGGCTGTCACGCTTGGCCCTGCTTCTTGCCCTTGCGGTAGTGATCCACACTGCGGAGGCCTTTCTTCCGTTAACCGTTGTCTGGTTCAGGTTCGGCTTTGCAAACATCATAGGGCTGGCCACGCTCTACCTATTCGGTTTCAAAGACGCTCTGTTACTGACGCTGGGGCGGATATTCCTCGGTTCGCTGACCACAGGGCTTTTCGGTTCTCCTGCTTTTTTATTGTCCCTTTCCGGTGGGACTTGCTCAATTATGGCTATGGGCTTACTGCACAGATATTTTTCCCGGACATTTTCTGAGATAGGGATAAGTCTCGTGGGCGCAGTGTGTCACAATATGGCCCAACTCGGGGTCGCTTATTTGGTCTTAGTCAGAAACGAGGCAATTTTGATGGTGATGCCTCTAATGATCCTCGCGGCCGCGATTACCGGTTTCATCAATGGGCTGGCGGCCCGTTTCTTCATTCAACACTTCAAAAAACTGAGTACGGCCAAAATCTGTTAATACCCCATCAGGCCGCAACATCTTGTGCATACCGGCATGAGACCTTGCTCGGTTATACTCTTTCGGAAATGTTTGTACGGTTCCGAGTTCCAAAGCTCCGTTATGGTGTTTTCTTTTACGTTTCCTATAACGAAGTCGTGGTAGTCGCGGCAGGGAGACATGTCCCCGTTTGAGTTGATCTCCACGGCGCTGAATATGGAAACGCACCTGTCAAATCCGAAGCGGCAGTCGTGGTCCGTATAGTAGGTCTTCAGATCTTTGGGATCCGTCAGGGGCGGCATGATCACCACTGAGGGGCCTGATAGGCCTGCAGCCAGATCGCTCAAACGTTTTAACTGATCTGAAAGCACTCGGTAATCAGGTGGTCTCCAATTACCGATCCATCCGAAGTGCTTCTGCGGTTTGAAACCGAAACGTTCCTGAAAATCCCTGGAATGACGCTCCGCTGATTGTTCGTCGATCCACCAGGCGAGATAGAACACGCAAACATCAACTTTGTCCTTAAATACTTCGTAGATATCAACCAAACGGTTGTAATTGACATTGTTGATTGTGGTCAGGGCAGCCAGTAACGGGAGCCGCTGTCTTTTATCCTTCCTGAGTTCACCTATTTTGTCGATGGCTTTGCTGATGGTGTCGAAGTTATCCACATCTGCACCAGCGCCGGGACGGCTCGCATTGTGAGTCTCAGCGTCCGGGCCATCCACTGAAATTTGTATGATGAACATGGGAGCGTTTACAAGCCTCTCTGCGTTCTTCACCAGTCCGGTGCCGTTGGTTGCAATGCTCGGGGCCATCCCCAGTCTGGCTGCTTCCTCGATGATTTCAACAGACCCCTTGTAAAGCATCGGCTCCCCACCCCAAAGGTAAACCGAGGGAGTGTGACCATGCTTATAGAGGTCTTGAATAAGCTCTAAGTAACGTTCTGTGGATACCTCTTTACTCTTGAGTTCGGGCAGTGAGCATGAACGCAAGAAGCCCCTGTCACCCCACTGGCCGCACGTGTGGCATCGCAGGTTGCAAATATCGGTAATCCGGATGCTGCATTGCCTGATTCGTTTGGCAGTACCCTTATCCGCCCGTGGGGAGAGATTTCGGAGGAATTTGTCCACCTGTATCATTGCAACGTTCTTGGCGTACTTGGGTTTTTCCAGTACTTTGAGCGCTGTCTTCAATATTGTGGATATGGGCAACCAACTCTGGCTCATTCTGTTTGTGTCTCCATTGAAAAAGTCTCAATCGATTCCACTTTGCAAGGAACAAATCTGTGCAGCGGTGTGGCTGCCAACTGATCACGATGAGTGTTCTTGGTCAGACGGTTGACATTTGCACCGCAGGACTTGCCCTGGAAAATCAAACCGAAACCGTGGGGGATTGTCACATGACCCGGACGAGCGGAGCCGGTGAGTTCAAGTTCGATCTCGACGCTACCTGCCTCGGTGGTGACCTTGACTACCTGGCCATCAACCAGCCCCAGCATACCGGCGTCTGATGGGTGCATGGCCACGGTGCATGGCCGTGGTCGACCAGCATTCCAAGACGGGTCTCTCATGATAGTGTTAGCGTTTTCGTCCATATGCCGTCCAGCCATGAGTATCAGAGGATACTGGGGATCCATTTTCAGAGCTTCCAACTCCCCCTCCGGCTCGATCCTATGAACCCAATCCTCAAGTTCCGGGATGAATAGGTTGATCCTACGGTCTTCTGTCCTGAGGTCTCGAAGGCCGTCTGACGGATCACACTTGCCTAAACATATACCCTCCGGGTGGTCGAGCAGGGCCTGAAAAATCTGTTCACCCATTCCCAAACCAGGGTCAAATCCTGATCGAGCAGCATTTTCCCTGAAAGATCGCGGGGTCATTTGGAGAAGACCCCATAGAGCTGCAAGATTGGGCGAACCCAGCGCGTTACCCAAGGTTTTGCCTAGCACAAAGGGTATCATTTTCGCGGCGCGTGGCTCGGACTGTACAAACTGCATGAAATCCATGCCGAATTTCATTCGGTCTCCTCGTGCAGCTTCGTAGAGTGAGTCCGGTATGTCCGGCATAAGACCTAGTTGCGCCGCAAGCCTTATCAGGATTTCACTTTCCTCGAGAGGCTCACCTACTGCCTCGACCACAGGCCTGCGCATCTGGAAATAAGTTTCAGGATATGTCCACGCGAAAAAAGTTCCATCCCATTTCTCGTAGGCTGATTTCGCTGGAAGCACGTAATGAGAGAGCATGGCTGTTTCGGATAGCGCAACATCCACGGTGACCAGAAGGTCCAACCGACGAAACGCTTCCTCGTAAGCCGTAGTGTCCGAATATGACCTGAGAGGATTCGCGGCGCTGACGATTACGGCCCTGAGGCTCTCCGGTCCCTCAGCCATGATCTCCTCCGGCATCACGTTGGGAGGGAACGTTCCCATTATAGCAGGAAAATCCGTTGCAATGGTGCGCCACGTCTTTGAATCGCGCTCGTCGGAATGGGCCCCGAGAGGCATCAAGTGGCCCGGAAACACGTTGCCGCCTCGCACGCCGATACGTCCGCACACTGCAAGCAGGATCACTTCCAGGTAAGAAGCGACCGTGCTGTGACGATTCATTAGGATTCCAAGGTCTGAATGAAGGGAAGATTTGCGGGTTGCAAACAAATGACTGACTTCCTTCACCTCCTCGAAATCGAGTTCACACACTTTGATAGCCGATTTTGCATCAAAATCGCTGAACCACTTGAGAATAGAGTCAAATCCGCTGACGTGCTCGGTGATATAATCGGCTTTTTGCAGTCCCTCCCGCAGTATGATCGCTATCATGGCCCTGATAAGCAAAGCGTCGGTTCCCGGACGCACTGCAAGATGAATATCTGCACGTTCAGCCGTTTCCGAGCGCCGAGGATCTATCACGACAAGGAGTTTTCCCGGATCTTCGGAAATTCTTTTCAATCGGCGACGCGCTTGAGGCATCTG
>CAIXMD010000107.1 GCA_903920415.1 uncultured Desulfomonile sp. | reverse complement strand
GCGGCAGTGGTCTGTTTTCGTACGCGGCGGTGAACCTGGGGGCTTCGCGGGTAGTAAGTTTCGATATCGATCCTTTCAGTGTGGAATGTTGCCGTTACATGCACGGCATAGCTGGCAGGCCTTCTCATTGGCAGATTTACGAAGGATCGATTCTTGATAAGAGTTTCATTGCCGGCCTGGGAACCTTTGACGCGGTATATTCATGGGGGGTTCTGCACCATACAGGCAATATGTGGGATGCTGTTGAGAATGCGGCAGGGCTCGTCAGTCCGGGAGGATATTTGTACATAGCTATTTACAATAGGATCCTGGGACGTGATGGCTCCACCTCTTGGATTCACCCTTTCTGGCTGAAAATCAAAAGAGCTTACAATTCTTATCCGCGATTGGGGGCCTATGTTCTGGAGCCATTAGCATTGTCGGCATATATTGCCATGTTAATTGCCCGACGAAAAAATCCTGTGACGCATATCAAAAACTATAAATCACACAGGGGCATGAGTTGGAGAACTGACGCGACGGACTGGCTTGGCGGCTACCCATACGAATTCGCGACAGTGGAGGAAGTTTTCAAGTTTTTGAAAGAAAGGTTTCCTGTATTCAATCTTGTGAACATAAGAGTTACCAGCGGCAGGGGTCTTAACTGGTATTTGTTCGAGAATGCTCACGATATTGATCAAGGCTGAGGCCGCAAGTAAAGAACGGCACTTAGACTTGTCGATGCCTGCGATAATGGTGGAAGAACATTTGCGGCAATTTTTTAGGATGATCGAGGAGTCTGAGAATGTTCCCGGAAATGTTCTTGACAATGCTGATGAGGCTAACTAATATAACTCGATTATGAATCGAAGCTGCATGTCGATATAGAGGGATGTCTATATATGGCCGTTAGAATACGATTGGCACGCTATGGTGCAAAAAAGAAGCCTTTCTACAGGGTTGTGGCTGCCGATTCGCGCTTTAAACGCGATGGCAGATTTCTCGATATTCTAGGGACTTACGACCCGAGGAACAAGTTGAGCGGGCTCAACGTGAATGTGGAGAAAATCAGAGACTGGATCTCGCGCGGAGCCGAGTTCACCGACACTGTAGGGAAACTCATCAGACAGTCAGAACGTAAAACACGTACTTCAGAATAGGCTCTTACCCATCGGGCGGTTCTTGCAGTAGAGTGTGGTCTCTGTTCAAGAAAGAGAGGATTCTGATGAAAGAACTGGTCGAGTACATTGCCAAAGCCATTGTGGATAATCCTGAAGAAGTATCCGTTACGGAAGTTGAAGGAGAGGTAGCTTCCGTTATTGCGCTGAAGGTAGCTAAATCAGATTTGGGTAAAGTCATCGGGAAACAGGGTCGTACGGCTAAAGCTATGCGAACCATACTTAGTGTCGCCTCGACCAAGGCACAGAAACGGGCCATTCTTGAAATCGTGGAATAGGCTCGATCAAGGCATCCCACCAGGAATATCTAACCTTCAGCTTTACGGATTCTTGTAAAATGTTCCGGGACAGTTTGGTCGTGATTGGGCAGACTCTCAAATCTTTTGGAATCAATGGAGAAATCAAGATTCGCCCTTTCACGGAAACCATCGCAGCATTCAAGAGGTCTCCCGCACTGATCTTCGATGATTTAACTCATAAAGTTTTGCGAGTGCGACATCAGGGGGATATGGTCGTGGTTTCCCTCGAAGGTATTGACACTCGTGAAAAGGCTTGCACACTAGTTGGGAAATTGGTGAAAACAGAAGTAAAGAATCTTCCACCTAAGAAAGAGGATGAATATTACTGGTTCGAGCTGATTGGGCTGAAAGTCTTTACGAAGGAAGGCATCCACCTAGGAGAAATTACACACATTACCCCTACCGGCGCGAATGATGTTCTCCATGTTAACGGACCCTCCGGTGAGGTATTGCTCCCGATGATTGACGATGTTGTCATAGATGTGGACGTTTCAGAAGGAAAAATAATTGTGGACCCTCTGGAAGGACTGATTCCAAATGCTTGACATAAGGGTCTTGACAATATTTCCGAGAATTTTCGACTCGTTCCTTTCGCATGGCAATCCGGCCCGTGCAAAGGAGATGGGGCTGTTAAGAGTCGAGACGGTAGACTTGAGAGATTTTACAGAAGACCGTCACCGGAGCACGGATGATTATCCCTATGGTGGCGGCAGAGGGATGATTATGAAACCGGAACCCATCGTCAAAGGTCTCCGGATGGTGAGTTCTCTTATGAAAAACCCGAGAGTGATCCTTATGACCCCGCAGGGGAGGCTTTTCAACCAAAGGGTTGCCGAAGAACTTATTACGATGGATGGCATTCTCATCGTTTGCGGTAGATACGAGGGGGTTGATGAAAGAGTCCGATGCTATGTCCATGACGAGATTTCGGTGGGAGATTATATACTCTCGGGAGGGGAGACGGCGGCCACTATCATGATCGATGCCCTGGTCAGGCTTGTTCCAGGTGTTATTGAAGCGGACAGTCATATCGAGGGAGAATCATTCTACGATGGCTTGCTCGAATACCCCCAGTATACCCGACCACGCGTTTTCGAAGGTCACCCAGTCCCCTGGGTGCTCCTCGATGGGCACCACGAGAAGATTCGGAGGTGGAGAAAAAAGCAGGCTCTAGCCCGTACCCTCGCAAGAAGACCGGACCTGTTGCAATGCAGAGTCCTAGAAGCCGAGGAGAATCAACTCCTTGAAGAAATCAGTTCTGAAGCTAATTATGGGTCTACGGAGAATAATCATGAATGTGCTTGAACAGATAGAAAAGGAACAGATGAGATTGGACCTACCAGAGTTCCGCAGTGGCGACACGGTAAAAGTCCATGTCCGCATTGTTGAGGGGACCAGGGAACGGATTCAGGTGTTTGAGGGGGCTGTAATAGCGATAAATTGGAAAGACTCACGTACCAGCTTCACGGTCAGAAAGGTTTCTTACGGCATCGGTGTTGAACGGGTATTTCCTTTGCATTCCCCAATGATCGACAAGATAGAAGTAGTAAACCAAGGTCGTGTGCGCCGATCCAAGATTTACTACATCAGAAAATTGAGAGGCAAAGCAGCTCGTATCAAGGAGCGAGGCTATAGACCTGAAAACAAGTGATTTGTAGACTGCCACATAAATGCGCTCCAACATAACCGATAAACTCCTCCCTTCCAGTCGTTACGAAGACGAAGCTGCTCGTCGCGGTTATGCCCACATAGCAGGGATCGACGAAGCAGGACGAGGGCCTTTGGCTGGGCCAGTAGTTGCTGCTGCAGTAGTTCTGACCTTCCCGGATATCCCAAGAGGCCTAAATGATTCCAAACTGCTCAGTGCGCGTGTTCGCGAAAAGCTCGCTTATGAAATTGGTGAAAAGGCTTTCGCTGTGGGAATCGGTATAGTTCCTCCCGAAATCATCGATCAAATCAACATATTACAAGCGACACGGCAGGCAATGTCTTTAGCTGTCAAGAACATGCTGCCTCAACCTGATTATCTCCTTATAGATGGCCCAATTTCGCTTGATCTCGATTTTCCTCAGGAGGCAATAGTAAAAGGAGACCGACTAAGTCTTTCAGTAGCTGCGGCAGGCATTGTTGCAAAGGTGACTCGTGACAAAATCATGTTGGATTTGCACGAGAAATACCCGCTATACGGTTTTGACAAGCACAAAGGGTATCCGACTCAAGGACACAGGCAAGCTGTCTTGACATATGGCCCTTGTCTCGCCCACAGGAAAAGCTTCCGCGGAGTCGTTGGGTTTTTCTGATAGGAGTGTCTGGAACCCTCCCCTTTTTCATTCATTCAGCCTTAAATTTTCAAACGGTTCCAGTCGAACGTCAGGAGAGGTATAGAGTCCTCTTATACGAAAAGTGGTGGTCAAGGTCTTTCCGTCCCGGGTGATCAGATTGCCGAATAATCCCGATACAATTGCATCTATTCCCACCAGAGGCGAAATATCCAGCCTGAAATCAACCCTTTCCTGGCCGCCGAAGTACATCCCGGAAGAGTCTATTCGCGCAGCGTCGGACAAGAGCCGGAGGTTATTGACTTTCCATTTGTTGTCGAAGATTTCCGTGTTCCACGTCAATTTGTGAAAAGGGAGACCCTGTCCTATAAGATCCGGCAGGCGCCCCCTGAGGAAAGAGCCCAAATTGACGAGGGAGAAAAGCTTTGATAAAATGTCGAATCGATTTATGACTCCGTCATTCATCCTCACTTCGATATTTCCAGTTTTGTATAAGCCGCCGCCGTAGTAACTTGGTCCGAGCTTCCACTCCAGGCGTCCTTCCACCATCATGTTTCCGCTGACTCGTAACCACTGAGGGTCTGAAAGCATGACCCTTTCCATCCTCAGTTGGTCTCCTTGCAAATCAACAGTTAACGGTTTAGAGGAGTTAAGCCTGATATCGAAAAGTGAGCTTCCTCTCAAGGTCCCGTCTGCGAAATCCATCTGCCAGCTAGGCACCCGGATGAGGCCATTATTAGCTTCCAGGTTCGCACGAAAATCTGAAAAAGCTCTCAACCCGGTCTTTCCTCTGGCAACTTTGATAAAACAAGATCCTTTGCTTTTGGCAATAAATCTGACCACGGGATTGGATCGTATATACTCACCCCAACCGATTTTGCTGATAAACCCGGGAGGAGCTGTAAAATCAGTGGTATCCAGGAAAGGAAATTCCACCAGTATCTCCAATCGCGGATTATCAAAATCAGTTAGTGACAAAGTGCCGGTCAGAGGGGAGTTTCCTACCCTTGCCCTCTCCAGACTCAATTGCAATGATCTAGCCCTTTGTTTAATAGATCCTGTGAGCCCCTCCGCACGTTTGTGAAAGCCGGGAAGCCTAAGGGAAACATGGCTGAATAGCAGATTGGTTT
>CAIXMD010000106.1 GCA_903920415.1 uncultured Desulfomonile sp. | reverse complement strand
GTCGCAACTAAGGGCTTGGTCACAGTGCCTCTGCTCTCCGGAGAACGACATTCTCGATGTGGTTAGATACGAGCTTCACAGAGTTCCGCCCAGGCCTGACCCAAGGTTCCCGAATGTACGGGAGTTTCTTGTTCAACGCCTTAATCCCGAGGCGGATGAACTTATTGACGAGATTGAGGCGTTGGAGATGCATCCCGCTGAAGGACGGGCAATCGAGGCCTTGGTTCAGATTTACCTGATCCTTCAAGAGGATTCTCATGAAGAGCGGGCTCACGCTCCCTCTCGATTCAGAGAATTCACCTCGTTTGCCAAGGCGGACAAAGAATTCTTGGAAGGCAGCCTGATCGAGTTCTTTTCCGCCCTCCCTTTCTCTTGGACATGGGATCCAGAATCAAACTCAGTTGAGCTGGATACGGAATCTACAGCAATAAGCGATGCAAGGGCCAGAATCATGAATCTCCTTTGTGAGGGGGCTGGCCGATCATATGGTGGAACGATTCCAGTGGTAGGACATGTAAGCGCGGGAGAAGGCTTCGAATTTACAGACGGTGGATTTTATGCTGGTGAAGGATTCGATCAAGTGCCTGTTCCTCCAGGCGTTGATGCTCATCTAGCCGCTGAGCTATACTGCGTAAAAGTGCGAGGCAATAGTCTGAGTGAGTTCTTCGGCGACGGCACTCTTCTATTCATAAAGCCGGAATCTTGGGAAGAGATCAAAGACGGGGATCTCGTAATATTTAAAGACCGAAATTTCGGGAAGGCCTTTGTCAAAAAAGTGGAATTTGCAGGAGAAAACCTTATCCTCAAGTCCATGAATCCCCTTTACAAGAACATGGTTCTCGGGAAGTCCGACCTGATGCTGTTGGAAAAAGTGACGGCTCTCCTCTTCTGAGATCTAGTTAATGTCAGGGCTGTCAGGAGAATGTGGCTCAAGATATGGGTCAAAAAGAAGAAAGAATGAGCACTGTTCACGGTCCACACCATCCTCGAATATTTTTAAAGCGCCTTTTTACACGGAATAGCTTTACGGGAAACTTTCGCCTGTTTTTCGTTGTTATTGTCGGTATCATGTTCAGTTCATCGGTATCAATTCTGGATGGCATGGCATCAACATGTCCCAATGCTCCCCACTTGGAAACGAGTCAAGGCGGATTACGCTATGGTTTCCCTCAGCATATAGAAAAGAACGGCTTGTCCTTCGCATCCCATAACGTTCCTATCAATCGGGCAGATGTCAGAAAGAGAATTCTCCAGGAAATCAACTACCTACTTCTAGACAGACGTTCCCGAGTCTTGCTGTGGTTGACTCGTGCGGACTCGTTCCGACCTATCATAGTGCCAATTCTCAGGAACTACAAGCTTCCGGCCGAGTTCATTTATCTTGCTGCCATCGAAAGCAGCTTCAGCGGGCGGGCATTATCGTCTGCCGGTGCTTTCGGGTACTGGCAATTTATAAAGTCAACAGCACAGCAAGGTCCTGTCGGCTGTAATGAATATGACTGGAAAATGAATATTACCAACTGGAAGGATGAGAGGGCCGACCTAATAAACTCTACGCATTCAGCCTCACGCTATTTGGCATGGATGAACCGGGTCAAAAAAGTGACTTTGAGCGAAAAAGATGAACGGGATGGCTTCAATGACTGGCTACTAACGGCTGCGGCATACAACGCCGGTCCCTCACGGGTTACCCAGAGAATGATTTCGTTCGGCGCCTCATCGTACTGGGACGTCCCTCTCCCCAAAGAAACTGAACAATACGTCCCGCGGTGGATTGCTTTGGGAATTATAAGTAATAATCGAGAATTCTACGGGGTTCAGGTCCCACCTCGCGGCACTGCAAGTTTCGACACTTTGGACAAGGTTGTACTTGCGAAGGATCTACCCTTTGCTGCCATGGCTCGCCTACTGGGAACAACCCCTCGGGTCGTTTGGGAATTGAATACACGCATCCCCTCGGACAAAGCCATATTTCCTGCTCGATTCGGACGTAGTCCAATCAGCCACACGATTCACGTTCCCAAAGGTACCGGCAAGAAATTCATCGCTCAATTGGCCGCACAGGGCTATACCAAGAAAAAGTAGCCCCTTCTATGTGCTGTGATTTCATGTGATGTGCTAAAAAAACAGAATTGACTTGTACCGTCGTCAGGGTCAATAAGAGGGTTCATTCATTCCTGAGCTATTAACCACCAAGATTGAAGCTTTCTGCGCTCCTTGAATTTCACATATCGCCACGGCATCGGGGCGTAGATAGATGCCGTCATTTGGCATGAGAACATACTTTTCTTCATCAACAAGCGCTGCAACACTACCCTTCAGGCAATAAACGAATCGATCAGTACCTTGCCCGTCGACCGCAAAAGACTGGGAATCGGTATCCAGGGAGAGGACCCTGGCATGCAACCTGCCCGGGGACATTCCCGCAGTAAGCAAACTTATCGACACGCCACGACTTGACGTCTTCTCCACTCCTGCCTTACTCCCACAACAAAATATTGCTTTACTGTAGAGTACATC
>CAIXMD010000105.1 GCA_903920415.1 uncultured Desulfomonile sp. | reverse complement strand
TCAACGGTAAGAGGGAAAAAATCGATACCTTCTCGGCCGTGTTTCTCTGCGACAGCCGTAACGAGTACCACGGTTTCCCCACAACGAACAAGAACTGCGCCCGAAGCCTGTTTGGCCAGACGACCTGTCTCAAAAATAATTTCCTTACCTGAAACAGTGCTGCTTGTACTGTGCACCATATTCCTCTTGGTCCTCTCTTCACCTATGCGTTATAAACAGGGCGAAGTGTCTTGTCCGAGTGGAGGTCAGTACTATTTTCTGATACCCAATTCGGTGATTAAAGTCTTATAACGGTCTACACTTTTTGATTTGAGGTAGTCTAGGAGCCTGCGGCGTTGACCGACGAGCTTCAGTAAGCCTCTCCGGGAATGGTGGTCTTTTTTGTGAATTTTGAAGTGGTCGGTAAGATATCCGATTCTTTCGCTCAACAAAGCTACTTGGACTTCCGGTGATCCTGTGTCACTGTCGTGAAGCCGATATTTCTCTATGATCGTCTTTTTTGTCTCAGTGGGAAATGCCAACTCTCGTCTTCCTCCTAAACAGGCATCAAGGCTTTCTCAGCATAATCTCACATTGATATCACGTGCTGACCGCGATGTAAAGAAGTTGAAATGGTATCTTTAAATTTTTCCCCTGTCTTGGAATAATTCTTCTGAATGAACTTCTGACGTGATGGTATAATCTTTCAGACAATGCCTCCACCGCATAGGACGTGACAGCTATAGTTAATGTAAACAATATATTAAACACACCCAGTCACTCTTGAGACGATAAACAAAACAGACGAATTGTCAAATTTTTTCATCTGGATTTTCTTTGACCAGAAATTGATTTATTTCAGAGATTGCATTATTATGAAGTTTATTGAAAGACTGTTTGAGGTAAATTCTCGTCAGTTTCACCGAAAGGCCTGGATTTGAATTCAGGCCCCCCTCCTGTGCAAGTATTGCAACTCCAGAAGGAGAAAACCATGGATTTTATAAAGGACCTTAGCGACATCGTAGGAGTTGAAAACGTTACGGCCTCCACTGTGGATTGCCTCGCCTATTCCAGAGATATGTCCATTCATGTCGGGGTACCGCAAGCCATTGCCTTTGTGAGTAATACTGAGCAGGTGAGCAAAATACTCGCTTTGGCAAATGCGGAAAAGGTTCCGATCGTAGCCAGAGGCACCGGTTCTTCTGTTACAGGGGCGGTTCTGCCTGTGAAGGGCGGCATAGTGCTGGATTTCACTAGAATGAATAACGTTAAAGAGATCAACAAGGCCGATGGTTACGTAGTAGTCGAGCCCGGAGTAATTTGTAACGCATTAAACGCCAAGCTGGCGCCCACTCATTTTTTCCCTCCAGATCCTGGAAGCGCGCCCATCGCCACCATCGGAGGCATGATTTCAACAAATGCCAGCGGTGTCCGGGCGGCCAAGTACGGTACGACCAAAGACTATGTTAAGTGTCTCACTGTAGTCCTGGCAGATGGCAGGATAATCCAGACGGGGGACTTGGCGCCCAAAAGTTCGGCAGGTTATGATCTTACCCACCTTTTTTCCAGCTCAGAAGGGACACTGGGGATAATTACCGAAGCCTCTCTCAAAATTTTGCCCATGCCTGAATATGAGGCCTTTGCCAAGGCTTCTTTCCCAGATGTCAATACCGCAGGGAAAGCCGTGGAAAAGATCTTCACCTCCGGTCTGGAACTGGCTACGTGCGAGATACTGGACAACGTTTGTCTGGACGTGGCCAGGGATGCACTCAAGATGGACATACCTAAAGATGTTAATTGCCAGCTTTTTATGGGTATTGACGGTCCAAAGAGTGCTGTAGAGGACCAGATCAAAAAAATTGACGAGATTTGCAAGGCCGTGGGAGGAATCGAAAACATTTGGTCCGACAATCCGGTGGAGAAAGCAAAGCTCTTCGCTGCTCGAGGCGGTCTCGTACCTGCCATGAGTCGTCTGAGGCCCTCATATCGTCTCGTTCCACTGGTTGAAGATTTTGGAGT
>CAIXMD010000104.1 GCA_903920415.1 uncultured Desulfomonile sp. | reverse complement strand
TGTTCGATGAGGTAAATGAAGGTACGGCAATCTTTAAATGTACCGATAACACGCCGGTTAGCGATATCGCAAAATTTGCCGGAATGGATGGAAAACCTGCGGACCACTATCTTTGGTTGACTGGTGAAGCCGCCAAAATGCTTAGAAGAGAGATTCCTCTGTCGTTTATTATGCCTGAAAGAAAATAGTATGTGTTCCCACAAAAATGAAACTAAAAATCGCATTTCTTTTTTTCTCGATAATCTTATCGGGGAAAATGTATGCCAGGGACATCGTGGTTTCAAGCCATTCTGTTTCACGGATCATTAATTATGGATTATCAAAGCTAAATGAAACTTCGGCAGCTTTTGGAAGCAGAGTTGTCATAAAGCCTTTGCAGGAATATCAGTCTGCTAATATTATAGCAATTGTTCAGACTGATATTCCCGCAATTAAGCTCAACGCGGGAACGGCTCCCCGGCCACTGAAACCGGAAGGTTTCCAGATTATCCGTTCCGACAAAAACATCATCGTCGCTGGAGCAGATGAGAAGGGGGTCATGTATGGAATACTGGACCTTGCGGAACAACTGCAAAACAACAAGGGTCAGTTAGGTTTGGTCAAGGGCAAAAGGGAAGAACCCCGGTTGGGTTTTCGTGCCATTAAGTTCAACCTTCCCTACATGGCCTACCGATCGAGTATCTCTTTAACTCAGCAGGATTATGTGATACGGGATCCCAAATTTTGGGAAACCTTTTTGGATATGATGGCCAAAAACAGGTATAATGTTATCTCGCTTTGGAGCATGCATCCGTACCACTACATGATACGGGCCAAAAATTTTCCGGAAGCATGTCCTTTTGATGACAAAGAATTGCTTTCCTGGAAAAATTTCTGGACGCTGCTGTTTAAAATGGCACACGACCGTGGCATCGAAACGTACCTGATTAATTGGAACCTCTTCGTCTCACCCAGTTTTGCCAATGCTCATAAGGTGGCACTCTATTCTACCATTCCTTCGCATGCGGGTCAGGGGGATACGAGCAAGATCATTGAACGATATACGAAAGAGTCTATTACTCAAGTCATCAACGAATACCCCGACCTGGATGGTTTGGGTATAACTATTGGTGAACGGATGGGTGGTCAGTCGCCCGAAGAACGTAGGTCATGGTTGGATCGAACCATCTTTGCCGGGATGAAGGAAGCAAACCGGAAGGTCAAATTTGTTTACCGTGCCCCTCTTTCTGCCAACACAGGATCGGGCGGCAGTACCAGCGAGGAGAATGATTTATTATCCCGGAAGCATGTTGAAACAGTCGATGCCAGGGAGGTTTTTGTAGAATTCAAGTTTAACTGGAGCCATGGACATTCTTCGCCTAAATTATTCATGGTGCACGGGGGTAAACTCACCGACAAGTACCGGAATCCATTGCCCGATAAATACAAATATGTCTGGACTGTCCGTAATGAAGATTTCTACATCTTACGCTGGGGTAACAGCGATTTTATCCGTGATTTCATCAAGTACAACGGACAGGAATATGTGGCCGGTTGTTTCCTCGGTAGTGAAATATTCACCCCTGCATTGGACTTTACGAGTCTTCCCGGTCCTTTTAAAACCTGGGATTATCATTTCCAGCGACAGTGGTTATGGTACGCCATGTGGGGAAGGTTGATGTACAACCCCGAAACGCCTGATTTGGTATTCGAGCAGATGCTGGCAAATAAATATGGTAAACCGGTCGGCAAAGACGCCCTTCAAGCCTGGAAAATTGCGACAAACAATCAATTGAAATTTGCTGCGTTCCATAAAGGGACTGCCGACGCGCAGCTATATTCAGAGGGATTTTGTTCCTGGGGGGATAACATCCCTTCCATCTTGTTTGACATCAATAATATCATCACTCATCCAGTATTGGACACCACCCGGTACGTCAATATTAAAGATTGGGTCAGCCGCGGAGAAAAAATTTCAGGCGATCAAATCTCGCCCTTGCAACTTGCTAAAGAACTGGATACAGACAACACCCAGCTTCAAACGCTGATCATTAAGCTGAAAGCCAGTAATTTGTCTGTAGGCGCAACTGCTGAGGTGAATGACTTGTTTGCCTGGTACTGGTTCGGAAAGTATTTTTCGAATAAAGTGAAAGCTGCCGTGGCCCTGGC
>CAIXMD010000103.1 GCA_903920415.1 uncultured Desulfomonile sp. | reverse complement strand
TTTACCTATCTTGACCTCTCGTATTCTTCCCGAATACTTAACTTTCGGAAGTTCAGCCATATGCCACCTTCTTCAATAGAGTTAATCGATATAAAAATAGCTAAATATCAGCATGATGCGGTATCAGGCCGGATTTTTTCTTTTCTCGCTGCCGAACCCTTCCTTGGAGTAAAAGTATCTCTCCGCGGTCTTAAGGTATCTATTTATCGGATCACTCTGCTCACCGATATTGACGAAGTTAATGTTGGTGCGCCATTGGTAACGGTCTTGATCAGTTCCTGCAATGTAGTCTGACATCAGGATTTTAACCTTTTTGCCGTCAAACCTTTCCTTCTCCTCGTAGTGCTCTCCAGCCATAGGGGAACTCCTCTCTTCAATTGAGATACGTAATTCGTTAAGGCAGTAATCTGCCAAGGGACTTTCTTTTCCCGGGGAACCGGGATTGCGATGGGTAAACAAAACTAATATGTAGCATCATGAATTCTACTGCAATATATTTTTTGAATTTCAGCGTAGATGGCATGTTTTTCTAAAACGTATGCGTAACTAAGTCTCCTTTTTCGCTTACCTCCTGCCTCCAGGCTTATCAAACTAAATGGAACCTATTAAAATAATATTTACAATCTGTTAAGGCAAACTTAAAAAGCAACTCTGGGCATTCAGGCCGGTTGTACCTATGAATTCATGGGCCAAGCTTCGGAGAAATTACTTATAGTGTCTGACGGTTCATGGTCGCGCTGCTGAACGTTTATCCTGCTGTAAATGCTAATGTATCATCTTGAATCGTGAGGATCACCTACCATCAAGGAGCCACGGAACGGTCAAAATTTCTCATATTCCCCATTAAAGCCTCACTGAAGGCTTTAGCATGTTGGATAGATAATCCAGTCGGTTAAGCGCGTTGACCATGGCCATGGCAGAGGCAACCAAAATATCCTCATGGGCCCCCTTTCCCATCGCCAAGTTTCCTTTCTCTTCCAGTCGAATAGTAGCTTCTCCAAGTGCATCCGTTCCACCCGTTATGCTGCTGATGGAGAAGCGCAGGAGCTTTGGCCTGCGGCCGGTGAGCTTTAGGATAGTGTTGTAAGTCGCGTCGACCGGGCCGTTCCCCAATTCAGCACCGTGACATTCTTTTCCATCGATCTCCATGCGCACCGTTGCTGTTGGTACTACATCAGACCCCGACATGATCGTCACAGAAACCAGTTTGTACTTCTCAGAGGCGCGCAGGACCTCTTCTGCCACTATTGCCTCAATATCTTCGTCGAAGACGGTCTTCTTGCGATCGGCTAGATTCTTGAACCGGTCGAAGGTCCTATTGATTTCGATTTGTGTCAAGTCGTAACCCAGATCTTTCACCCTTTCTCGAAAGGCATTTCGACCGGAGTGTTTTCCCAGAACCAGCGTAGATTTAGCTATTCCCAACGACGCTGGATCAATTATCTCATAAGTCGTCCTTTCCTTGATAACCCCGTCCTGGTGTATGCCTGATTCATGGGCAAAGGCGTTAGCCCCTACGATAGCCTTATTAGGCTGAACCGGGATGCCGGTAACAGAGGTGACCATCCGGCTGGTGTGAAAAATCTGCTCCGTGACTATTCCCGTATGAAAAGCGAACGCTTCTTTTCGTGTTTTCAAAAGCATGACTATTTCTTCTAGAGCCGCATTTCCTGCTCTCTCACCGATCCCGTTCACTGTACACTCAACCTGCCTCGCCCCTGCCTTGAGTGCGGCTAACGAATTGGCGACTGCAAGACCCAGATCGTTGTGGCAATGGACCGATATCACTACATCTTCTATGCCTTTTACCTTTTCCCGCAACAACCGGATGAGTCCGGCCATTTCTTCGGGGTAGGAATACCCTACAGTATCTGGTACGTTAATCGTACCAGCACCTCCATCGACAGCAGTCTGGACAACGCGGCACAAAAAATCAGGATTGCTGCGGGTTGCATCCTCGCATGAGAATTCTACCCAGTCCGACAGGGATCGTGCCAGACTTACAGCCTTCCCGGTCCTTTCCAGAACTTCGTCTTGTGACATGCGGAGTTTGTGTTTCAAATGGAGGTCACTTGTAGCAATAAAGGTGTGAATACCTGGATTCCTTGCTTTTTCAACAGAACGCCATACGGTCTCGATATCTTCTGCAACTGCACGGGCCAAGCCTACGACTCTTGCATTGCGAAGCTCTTTTGCTATTCGTTTTACCCCTTCTCTGTCTCCTTCGGAACTTGCCGGAAAACCCGCCTCAATAATATCTACGCCCAGTTTCTCGAGCTGTTTGGCCAACTGTAGTTTTTCTTGATGACTCATCGTTGCTCCGGGCGATTGCTCACCATCCCGGAGAGTGGTATCGAAAATTATTACTCTTTCTGACATCAAGGCCTCCCCGTAGCACTGTACTAACAAAGCATGAAACTCTTGGGCACGAACGAAACTGACTCCGGATCCCAAATGAGGCGAAGGATTCAATTGCTCTCAAAACCCAGAGGCTTCAAACTTTCTGATTAGATTCCAATCCCGCAGCTTCGGTTTCCGCCTCAAGGGAATCAGGGGTCGTCTCTTGGCTCTGCCTTTTGTTAAGCATAAACAGTCTTACCGTCAAGACGGGTCCGGAAATTATGTACGCTGCACAGAGCAAGAAGGGCACAACATAAGGAGATACGGCTATGAGAGCT
>CAIXMD010000102.1 GCA_903920415.1 uncultured Desulfomonile sp. | reverse complement strand
GCATGGCCTGCCACCCCCTTCTCTTCCGAAGAATCTGTTCCGGAATAGTAGGCCGTGGCGACTTGAATCAAATCTTTTCTGATAGGCGAAAAAAAATCCATAACCGTACATCCTTCCGACCCCACTCTCGCCCCGTGTGGCTTTGATGATGGAATGATAAGCATCTCACCGTAATTCAACGTGACTTCTTCCTCGTCCGGAAAGCACAGAGTTACCGATCCTCGCTCAACCATGGTCACTTGCTCGCTCACATGATCGTGCACAGGGATCTGAGTGTCTGGCGCCAACTCCCACTTTGTCACCATAATGTTTTGGCCCCAAAATATCTTACGCGTAATGTTTTCGTTCACCTTCTCCACCCTGATGTCGTCCCACGCCCTTTTTTCCACAGCACAACCTCCTCGTTGAGTGTGCCTTGACAATACCTTTTCCCACTGGAATTACAAGTGGCAAGCTGCCTTCATGAGATCCAGCGGAAAGATGTACGACCCACCAAACCTCTCCTAGTTCAGCAATCGAGCTATTGACGGTTGACACTGCTTGGCCACGATTATATTATCCGGTTGCTTCGTGTTCCATTACTGTTAATCTCTTGATATTATTGGTATAGCAGTGCTGACTAATTTTCTCGAGTGGCTGGGTCGACCGGAAAATTACGGGTGGGATGTCGTTCATCACCATACCTTTAAGCCTAGCCCTCCCAAGTGCGAGCCCATACCGGCCGGAATACATCCGAGGGTGACTGAGTTGGTCCGGTCCGCGGGTATAGGGTCGCTTTACGCTCACCAGGCGGAGGCCATCCGGTACTCACTTCAAAAAAGAAACGTAGTTCTCTCGACCAGTACGGCCAGTGGAAAGAGTCTCGCGTACCAAGTTCCGGTTTTGGACCGCCTGTTCAAGGACCCCTCCGTCAGAGCCCTATTCCTGTTTCCTGTAAAAGCACTGGAACGGGATCAAAGGGATGCCTTTAACGCTCTGGCAGGGGACTCCGGGGTTACAGTCGCCGTGTACGATGGTGATACTCCTGAGTCAGAGCGCCGCAAGATCAGAAGCCGACCGCCCAGCATCCTCATCACCAATCCCGACATGCTTCACCTGTCCATCCTGGCGTATCACGACGCGTGGAAGGAATTGTTCGCAAACCTCTCCTACGTAGTGCTGGACGAAGTTCACACGTACAAGGGTATTTTCGGGAGCCATGTCAACCAGGTCATTCTCAGGATGCTACGCATCTGCAACCACTACGGTCGCAACCCACAGTTTACTGCATGTTCAGCCACCATTGCCAACCCTGAGGAGTTTGTCGCGAAGCTCATCGGTAAGCCCATGGAGGTTGTCGCCCGATCAGGGGCTCCATCTGCAGAACGCCACTTTGTTTTTCTTAAGCCGGTTCTTAGTCCGTACACCGTGGCGGCAAAACTCTTTGTAAAAGCGGTCCGAGGCGGATTAAAGACTATAGTTTTCACGCGGGCCCGCAAGATAACGGAACTCATCACTACATGGGTTCTCCAAGAAGCACCTTTTCTGCGTGATCGAATCAGTTCTTATAGAGCCGGCTTTTTGCCGGAAGAGCGCCGTGAAATTGAAACTAAGCTGTTTTCAGGTCGCATGGATGGCGTGATTTCCACGTCCGCACTGGAAATGGGCATAGATGTGGGTGGGCTGGATCTTTGCCTCCTCGTGGGCTATCCGGGAACCATTGTGAACACATGGCAGCGGGGGGGAAGGGTTGGAAGAGGTTCAAGGCCCAGCGCCGTGGTCATGATCGCGTGTAATGATGCGCTGGACCAGTATTTCTTAAATAATCCAAAAGACTTCTTTGAGCGAAATTGCGAAGAAGCCGTCCTAGATCCTCGGAACGTAGAAGTACTCAAGCGCCACATACCCTGTGCGGCGGCGGAATTGCCGATACAGCCGGATGAGCCATGGACTGCGGAAACAGAGGTAAGATCCGTGCTCGACGAGTTGTTGGAAGCCGGGACCATTTACCTGTCTAAAGAAGGAGCTATCAACGCTCTGTCCAGACGGCCTCACCTGGATGTTGATCTGCGCGGCATAGGGCTGTCCTACTCCATCCTTCTGGAAGGCCCCAACACCCCTGTAGGGAAATCGTCAGGCATTAGAGCCTTGACAGAGTGCCATGAAGGAGCAGTTTACCTGCACCGGGCCAAACAATATGTCGTGACAACCCTTGATCTTGTGCGCCGCAACATATTTGTGAAACCGTCAAAGCTTCCGTATTACACACGAGCACTTTCGGAAAAAGACACCCAGATAATGGGGGCTCCGATCCGGACCAAGACGTTTCCCGGCTTCACTGTCAGTGAGGCGAGGCTGAAGGTCACCGAACGGATTATTGCTTATGAGAAACGGAAAACATCGGGGCAAGAACTCTTGGGCGTTGTGGACCTCTCTCTTCCCCCGGTCCATTTCGAAACAGTGGGAATCTGGATAGAAATTCCCGACAACATCAAAAATGTAATAAAGCTTGCCCAGCTTCACTTCATGGGTGGCATCCACGCCCTGGAACATGCTGCCATATCAATGTTCCCCTTGTTTGCCCTGTGCGACAGGGACGACATCGGTGGGATAAGCACACCTCAACATGAGCAGGTCTGCCGTGCCGCGGTTTTCATCTATGACGGTCACCCCGGAGGAGTAGGACTGGCTCACCGGGCTTTTGGCGTAATAGAAGAACTCTTGGAAAAAACCCGCCTGCTGATTCAAAAATGTCCCTGCGAAGACGGATGCCCCTCCTGTATCCATTCCCCGAAGTGCGGCTCAGGGAATAAGCCTCTGGATAAGCAGGCCTGCCTTATGACTCTGGATCTTTTACTCAATCCCAAGGAGTTGAACACTATGCACACAAAAAGAAATGCTCCGTCGAAGTCCACGATGCTGCTGTTTCCGGATGAACTCATGAGTAAGCCGGTAAAGAAAATGCCAGCCATGAAACCTCTTCAGCTTCAGAAACCAAAGAAGGTCGTGGTCTTCGACCTTGAAACCCAGAAACTCGCTGATGAGGTGGGTGGCTGGAAAAACATTTCCAAAATGAGATTGTCTCTGGGGGTAGCTCATACGGAAGAAAAAGGATTTCTAACGTTTACCGAGGAAAATGTCTTGGAGTTGATTGAGCTTCTTAAATCAGCCGACATGGTAGTGGGTTTCAACCACATCCGCTTCGACTATGAGGTCCTCCGAGCCTACACCAATGAGAATTTGAAAGCACTTCCGAGCCTTGACATTCTCGTAGAAGTCCAGGGCGCTCTAGGGCATCGGCTGCATCTGGACCATCTGGCAGAGTTTACTTTAGGCAAAAAGAAATCAGGCGACGGCCTCCAGGCAGTCGAATGGTTCAGAAATGGGAAGATAGATCTCTTGGAAAAGTACTGCCGGGAGGATGTGAGCATTACCCGGGATCTCTACCGCTTCGGCCTGGAAAAAGGATTCCTGCTCTATCGACCGAGAGATCGTGACGTGGCTAAAATCCAGGTAAAATGGTAGCGAGTCGAAGGAAATCTACCGCGAGACTGATTGCCTACTGCGGCGCGGGTAAATCGGCACTGCTCCGGCAACCGCAGTTTGTGTCTATCCATGAAACGGCATCAGCCCTCTTGGAAAAAGTTTTCCAATTGCTCTCCCTGGAACCGGCGCAGACATTACCGGAACTGCCCGGATAGACGTAGCTATAACCACCCGAATCAGCGAGAGCACACCGGATACATGTCTGGTTGACTCCGTACGGGCCTCTGAGCAGTTCAACCCTGAAACAAACAACCCATCTGCCCGAGGATTGTGCGTCTCCTTCAGGAAGGAGCAGCGTGATGAGGATTATGATGAGCGTTGATAAGATGACTTTTCTCAAGATGGCTCCTGTGTCAGAACGTGAAACCCGCACTCATAAGGGTGGCGAAGCCGCCGGGATTCACGGTTGTTTCCACCTGGAAAAGGCTCGCACTCTGGTTTCGACATAGGCTGTATTCGACCGCACCTCTGGCAAAGAGTGACCCATATTGAATCTGGAGATCCGT
>CAIXMD010000101.1 GCA_903920415.1 uncultured Desulfomonile sp. | reverse complement strand
GCTCCAGGCTGGTCACCTCGTGGCATGAAATTGGATACTAATTGGAACGCAGGCATTCGGGTCGGCCTTTCTCATCACTTTTCATCAGTAAGTGGGGCGCTGAGGCCTGTTTTGCCTGGCTCTTTCCTGAAGATCCACCACCCGGTCGGTTTCATCCACAATTTCGTCCCCAAGCAGAGTCTCAATAAGGTCCTCAAGCGTCACCAGTCCTGCTACTCCACCATATTCGTCCACAACGATTGCGATGTGCCTTCGCTGTCTGAGAAAGCTTGTCAGCAGGGCCAGAGAGTTTCTGGTCGCAGGAGCGAACGAGATGGCCCTCGCTATTGTTTTAATTGGAGAATTAGGTTTTTCAAGGGTTTTCACAGAGAAGAGGTCGTGAATCACTATGTAGCCAATTATGTTTTCTCGGTCTCCTTCATATATAGGTATCCTGGTGAAACCTTTTCCGTCAACGGCCTTAAGAGCATTTTGGACGGTCATGTCGGCGTCTAAAGAGAAAATGACGGTCCGTGGAGTCATGATTTCGCGGATCGCCTTGTTTTCAAGATGAATAATGTTGTGTACCAGCAAGCTCTCCCCATGCGTGATTTCACCTTCGCTCGCTCCAATGCGAACAGCAGCCAGGATTTCGTCTTCCGTGATGTGTGGGTGCCGTTTTCCGCGGATAAAAAGGTTGGAAAACTGCTGGGTAACCAATATGGCCGGGTACAGAGTGTACTTCATAACAGTGAGGGGCCAAATGATCACGGGCCATAATCGACGCCAGTACACGGCTCCCAAAGTTTTGGGCATGATCTCGCCGAGAAACAGTACCAGCAGGGTGAAAACCAGGGAAAACAGCGGAACCATGGAAGCTCCAAGGGCTCCCGCTGCCAAATATCCCGAAATTGTTGCCCCTGCGGTGTTGGCCACGGTATTCAGGATGAGAAGTGATGCAATTGGTACATCAATTCTCTTCTTCATCTCTATGAATTGTTCAGCTAACCTTTCGTTCTGTCCCGATGCCTTCGAAGCCTCAAGGGTCCCAAGGCGTGTGGAATAGAGAATCGCTTCGAATAGTGAACAGTGAAATGAAATTAAAAGGGTAATAATCACTACCAGAACGACTACGGTCATCTCAGGCTCCTTGCGTAGGCCTCATAGGTTCATTGCTATTAAAAGGAATTGTGCAGCGAAACGTTAAAGGTGCTCGAAGAGATTAATAAGTCCTTTTTCCTGGCTCCACGACGACATCGCTGCCATTCAAGACAAGGTCCTGGGACACAATTTTTCCATTTTCAAGCCAATTTTTTCAGAATCTTCTAGTTGTTCAGCAGATTTCAGGCGAATCACCCCATAGCCTTTCTGCCTATACCGCTCGTCATCGTGCATAACAATTGCTTTGGGAATGAACTTCAATTGGTACCCTGCGTCGAACAATCTTCTTGAGAAAGAAACATCTTCTCCCTGATAAAAACCCAGTTCTTCATTCCAGGAATGTTCCTCAAAAATGAAGTCCTTGTAGATGCCGTAACCTCCGGTGACATACTGGCACCTGTCGAAAGTTTCGTGATAGGCTCTGAGGAAGGTGTAATTCTCAATGATGTTTACCCAGTCGCAGTATCTGGAGAGGTCCGGATTCAGAATGATTCCAGTCGCTATGTCGAAATCGCCTTGAACGTCATCCATAGCTTCAGCCCACTTCGGATGGAGAAGAAAATCATCATCAAGGCTCACGAACTTGTTAAACTTAGCCGACCCCGCGAGAGCATTTCGCATTGCACCCAACCTGCCCTCGGAAGCAGCTTTTTCCATAGGAATTCGTCGAATTCGGTCGTACCCATTTATTCCGTGGACCGATCCTGCCACGATAATTTCGTAACAGTCAGGATGCAATCTCTGAGCATCAATCGAATCAATCAACTTTAGGAGTTTTTCTGGACGACTACCATTTGTAATTATTCCGAAACTGAACCCCTTAGTCT
>CAIXMD010000100.1 GCA_903920415.1 uncultured Desulfomonile sp. | reverse complement strand
GGGTTGATCGAAAATTTTTTCGGGGGCTATGTATCGCTGGAATTCAAGTCCGTGGTAGCTTTTGCGGTCATAGTCGTCATTCTTTGCATCAAACCGTCAGGCCTTTTTGTTCGACATTTCGAGAGAAAAGTCTAGTGACAGGACGGCTGTTCTCAATTAATTGTTCTGTTCCCGGGTCTCGTTGCACCGATGTCCGTCTGGCTTTAATATGCTTGATCGCCCTCTTGGCCTTGGATCTCATGATCTATTGTTCCGAGGGAAAAACCGACGATAGAGATGATTTGATGGAAGCTGTCGCATCCTATTTCGAGGCCGAAAAATCTGGGGATACAGGCCGCATTTGGGAAATGCTTGCTCCCTCCTCGATGTTCAAGACGGCTTACTCATATCCCTTCTATGTCGAGATGGTTAGACGAAATCCAATTATAGTCAAAGATTATGAGATCGAAGAAGTGTTGGAAGTAGTGGATAACCCTGATCCGCCCAATATGCTTAAGGTTGAAAAGATAGCCACCGTGAGGGTCATGGTAACCCTTTCAGGGGCAGGCGGCAAGGATTCTCGACACGTGAGCACCTTTACCTTCCTCCGGGAAGCGGGTCGATGGTATAAAGGGTGAGGCAGTCTTAGGTGAATGATGTTGGTTAAGCGAGTGTCTGCTTCGCTCAGTGGGAACAAGCCCAGAATTGAGGACTGTTCCCTGATTCCTAGAAATATAGGTCTCTAAAATCGTTCTCTGAATCAACAAGTCATAGGAGGATCAGACAAATGAGACGACTTCAAGTTGTTATGATGGTGCTGATCTGTGCTCCGGCATTACTTGGATCTTTCAGCAATGCCGTGGGTGCGGATAACGTCCGTGGAGTTACGGACACAGAAATTATTATAGGACAATGGGGTCCTCAAACCGGGCCCGCGGCTCTTTGGGGCGCTGTGGCACGTGGAACCGGCGTTTTTTTTGACCTGATCAATGAAGAGGGCGGAATAGCCGGCAGAAAAATCAAGTACATATTGCGGGACGATGCGTACCAACCTGCCAAAACAAAGGCCATCGCCAAGGAATTTGTAGAAAACATAGGGGTGTTCGGAGTAGCCGGAGGAGTAGGAACTTCGAGCGGTATGGCCGTTCGTGATTACCTGATGGAGAATAAGGTCCCGTGGGTTGGGCCTTCCACCGGTTCCACACACTGGACTGTGCCTTTACAAAAGTATTTGTTCGGGGTGTATCCGCTCTATACGGACGAGGCTTACCTCCTGACCAAGTACGCCGTAGAACAGATGGGAATTAAGAAAATAGCCTTTTTCTACCAGAACGATGACTACGGCAAAGAGGGTCTCCAGGGAGCAAAGGAATATCTGGACAAGAGCGGTATGAAGCTGGTGGCCGAGGTACCGGTGGAAGTTGCAGACACTGACCTGAAGTCTCATGCCCTGAAACTGAAGGAAAGCGGCGCTGAAGCCGTAATCATGTGGGTCTTGCCTAAGCATGCGGCGATCATTCTTGGCGTGGCTAAGGCAGCAGGATTCCAGCCCCAGTGGATCGCAAGCACTACATTATCCGACTCCACCATGATGTACAACGTGACCAAAGGCTTGTGGGAAGGGGTAGTTTTTGCCAATCTTCTCAGTTGGGAAAATCCTCTGGCGACCAAGTACATGGACGCCCAGAAGACGTTCGCACCTAAAGAGCAGAACACGGGGTTATTTTTTCTCGCAGGTTTCTTTTTTGTGGAGCCTATGGTTGAAGGCCTGAAGAGGGCTGGCAAAGACCTGAATCCGGATAGCTTCGTCCAGGCTATGGAATCCATACGAAACTGGAATGGTTGGCTCGGTCACGACTGCACTTTTACACCTGAGGACCATCAGGGGAACAGGTCCGTTTATATCGGTAAGTGCGGTGAAGGCGGCAAAACGATAAAAATGTCCGACTGGCTCAACTACAAACGAGATAAATAAGTATTCGTCTATCCTTTTGATTTTGGGCTTGCCACAGAGAAATGAATATTTTGTCAATAAAAGATTTATGGATCGCTTTTGGCGGTTTGACAGCTTTGAGCGACATTTCCATGGAAGTGGAACAGGGTCGAATATTTTCCATAATCGGGCCCAACGGTGCGGGAAAGACCACTATTTTTAATTGTATCAGCGGGATATATCGCCCCAATCGCGGCAGCATACTGTTTCGGGGCCAAGAGATGGTGGGGAAAAAGCCCCATCAAGCGGCCAAGTTAGGAATCGCCCGCACCTTTCAAAACATCGAGCTATTTGGCCATCTCTCGACCATGGATAATCTTTTGCTCGGACGCCACATTCACATGAAAACCGGGGTTTTTGGAGGGGCAATTCGCTTCGGACGGAGGTTCCCAGCCGCTCGTGAAGAGTGTATCCATAGGGAACGCGTAGAAAGGATTATTGAGTTCCTGGAGTTGGAAGCGTCTCGCGATATCCCAGTTTCAGCTCTTCCTTACGGTACCCGAAAGCTGGTCGAACTGGGGAGAGCGCTCGCGGTAGAGTCCTCTCTCCTGCTCTTGGATGAACCAACCGCGGGCATGAATCAGGAAGAGAAGAAGGACATGATGTTTTGGATTAAAGATATACGAGACGACTTTCAGATCACAATCATTATGGTGGAACATGATATGAATCTGGTCATGGATGTGTCGGACGAGATCTTGGCCTTGAACTTCGGGATGAAATTGGTTCAGGGCACCCCGTCAGAGGTCCAAAATCATCCGGAGGTTCTGG
>CAIXMD010000099.1 GCA_903920415.1 uncultured Desulfomonile sp. | reverse complement strand
TCAGCGCGGCCGACAGTATATCCTGCCTCCCCCCGTACGAAAGTGCGACATTTAATACCATGGATTTGTTGTTCTCAGTCGTTTTCTTGGCTGCTTCTATCTTTGCGACTAAGTACTCGGGCAAGCGTTTCATTTCCCCGATAGTATTCAAACGGATGTCGTTCGCATGGATCTCTTCAAGCTCCGAGTCAAGGAATTGTGAGAGAAGCTTCATGAGGCCGTACACTTCTGTCTCGGGCCGCTTCCAGTTTTCTGTTGAAAAAGCGTAGAGCGTCAGGAAGCGTATTCCATTCCTACGACAGAATTCCACAGCCCTTCGGACGGATTTGGCTCCCTGGCGGTGGCCTTCAAGCCTTGGCATCATCCGGCCCCGAGCCCACCGCCCGTTACCGTCCATGATAATGGCTACGTGAGTAGGCAAATCGTGGGGCAGATCAGAAGATGGGTCCAAGGGGTTCTCCCAGAAGCAACATTGAAAACTAATTTGTTCGAATCTATGATACTAAAGCAGCCGTACACGGGTGATTATTCGATACAGATACTCCCTTACAGATTCAGCACCCAATCAGACTTCCATGATCTCAGCCTCTTTTTCAGCCACGACGGAGTCAATTTTGGATATCGCGCTGTCAGTAGTCTTCTGGACTCGCTCCTGGGCCTTGTGCATGTCATCCTCGGAAATATCTTTGTCCTTTTTCATGTCTTTAAGCATCTCATTCGTGTCACGCCTGTGGTTGCGAATCTGGACCTTGAATTCCTCTCCCATTTTCTTAACGACTTTCACCAGCTCTTTGCGTCTTTCCGCAGTCAGGGGCGGCAGCATAATTCTTATCAACTTGCCGTCGTTCATGGGTGTCAAACCCAACTCAGACTTAAGAATAGCCTTCTCTATGTCCGGGATAGCGTGGGAATCCCAAGGCTGAATGACTATCTGGCGAGGCTCAGGAATGGAAAGAGTAGCGAGCTGATTTATTGGGGTGGAACTGCCGTAATAATCGGCCGAAATTCCGTCCAGCAACGCCAGGGAGGCCCTTCCGGTGCGTATTCGTCTGAGATCCTTTTGCAGGGACTCTGTAGACTTGTCCATGGATGCCTTCATTTCCTCGTGCAATTCGTCGATCATGCTATCCTCTCGCGAGATTTCGTTTCAGCATCACTTCCCAAGAAAGAGGCCGCTGTGAGCCCCGAAGTTAAGCTATTACGGTGCCTACCCGCTCCCCTGCCAACGCCCTTACAATGTTACCAGGAACGTGAAGATCCAGAACAATTGTCGGGATCTTTTTCCTGCCCAAAATCTCGATACTTGCGGCATCCATCACCTGAAGCCCCCTTCGTAGCACTTCCCCAGGGCTGATTGCCTCAAAGAAAACTGCATCGGGATGCTTCCTGGGATCCTTGTCGAAGACCCCACGTACTTGGGTGGCCTTTATCAGTAACTGCATATCGAGTTCAACCGCTCTAAGAGCAGCAGCGGAATCAGTTGTAAAGCATGGGTTGCCGGTCCCTCCGGCAAAAATCACCACGTGACCGTTTCGTAAATAATCCAGTGCTCTTTCTCTCTCAAACAGTTCGATGAAGCATCCTACCGCGAAAGCGGACATTGCGTGCGCTGAAACACCTTTTACCTCTAATGCGGAACGGAGAACAAGTGCATTCAACACGGTAGCGACCATACCGATGTGGTCACCCACTACCGGCTGAATACCCAGTGGGGCAGCGGTTGCTCCGCGAAAGATGTTGCCCCTCCGATAACAATACCCAATTCTGTGCCCGTCTTTTGGGCCTCGGCAATTTCGCCGGCTATCTTGGAAATTAGATCCGGGTCGAATCCGAAATCACGGTTCCCAGCGAGAGCTTCTCCGGAAATTTTCAGAAGGGCTCGCCCATATCGAGGCAATTCGGCCATAGCACTACTAATTTCCGCCAAGCTGGTAACGGACGAATCGGCCTATGGTCATGTTTTCACCAAGTTGACCGATTTTTTCCTTGATAAGATCACCTACAGTCTTGTCAGTATCCTTTACAAAGGGCTGCTCTAACAGGCAGACATCTGAGAAAAACTTTTTCAGCTTTCCATCGGCTATCTTTTCGAGAATTTTGTCAGGCTTGCCGGCTTCCTTGGCCTGAACCATATATATTTCTTTCTCCTTGGCAACTACGTCTTCTGGAACGTCTTCCGGGGAGACCCAACTGGGAGAACTTGCCGCGACATGCATGCAAAGATCTTTGACGAGTTCTACAAATTGATCGGTTTTGGCTACAAAATCGCTTTCGCAGTTCAATTCCACCAAGACGCCAATTTTCCCATTCATGTGGATATATGAACCGATTCTCCCTTCAGTTGTTGCGCGACCTTCTCTTTTAGCTGCCTTGAGGATTCCCTTTTTTCTTAGATATTCAACTGCCTTATCCAAATCTCCGCTCGTCTCAACCAAAGCCTTCTTGCAGTCCATCATTCCCAGGCCGGTCTTTTCTCTCAGGTCTTTTACCATGCTAGCAGTTATTTCCATTGAGTTATCTCCTATCGCTTCTGGAGCGGTTAATTTCGAGCCGTCCGGACTCTAAACTTGACAGATATTATCATCCATAGACCTAAGCAGACTCGTCTGCGACATTTTCTCCTTCCGATTCGGCACTTTGCGTGTTCTGATGTTCTTCGACCAAGTCTGTAACCTGCGCGCCGGGCAGGGCGGTCGGGATATCATTGTCCTCTGAATCACCATCAAAGGACTTTTCTTGAATTTGTATCGGGGCTTCTCCCGCATCTTCATGGAGAGAGGCTTCGTACATTGCCCTGCCTTCGGAGCTGGCATCGGCGATCTTGGAGGCGAAAAGGCGTATCGCCCTTATCGCGTCGTCATTGCCGGGGATAACGTAATCGATCTCATCCGGGTCGCAGTTTGAATCAACTATAGCAACGATCGGAATACCAAGCTTCCGCGCTTCCTTCACGGCAATGTTTTCTTTTTTTGGGTCCACTATGAATATGGTTCCAGGGAGCTTCCGCATCTCCCTGATACCGGCCAAGTTTTTGCTGAGCTTTTCATGCTGTCGCCTAAGGTTCACAAGTTCCTTCTTAGTAAAATTTGTTTCCTCTGGTTTTTCCAAAATTGCTGTGATGCTGTTGAGACGTTCGATACTCTGTTTTATGGTGCTGAAATTGGTGAGCATGCCTCCAAGCCACCTGTTGTTTACGTAGAATTGTCCGCAACGTAGGGCCTCTTCATAGACTGCGTCCTGGGCCTGTTTCTTTGTTCCTACAAATAAGATATATCCGCCGGTGCTGGTAGTGTTTCTCAGAAAAGTGGCCGCTTTTCCGACCGCTTCCAGTGTCTTATCAAGATTAACGATATATATGCCGT
>CAIXMD010000098.1 GCA_903920415.1 uncultured Desulfomonile sp. | reverse complement strand
GAATCGGCGCTCGTCTCATCTTCAACACAGATGTCTTTTGCTTTGCTCCACCCGATTTCAAAGGCCTTATTCCACCCAGGTTGCTGCATCCCCGTAGAGTGTTCGAGGGAGTAAGAGAGGGTGTGGAACATGGCGGTAATAAAAGCGGTATACCCACGGTTAACGGCGCTGTGGTATTCGACGATCGCTATCTGGGAAAACCCTTGGTCTATTGCGGTACAGGCGCAATCATGCCCGCGCAGATCAACGGCAAACCGGCTCATCATAAACAAGCCCGAGTGGGCGACCGTATTGTCATGACCGGTGGCCGCATCGGCAAGGATGGAATTCACGGTGCCACATTTTCCTCGGAAGAACTCCACGAAGGTTCACCCGTTACAGCCGTTCAGATTGGGGACCCCATCACCCAGAAACGGATGACCGACTTCCTGCTCATGGCTCGCGATAGAGGGTTGTATACATCAATTACAGACAACGGGGCCGGGGGGCTTTCATCATCTGTTGGAGAGATGGCTCGGGAATCAGGAGGCGCTAAGCTCTACCTGGATCGAGCGCCTCTTAAGTATCCAGGCCTCCAACCATGGGAGATACTGTTGTCTGAAGCACAGGAACGAATGACCGTAGCCGTTCCGCCGGAAAAACTTGGGGAGTTTCTTGCTCTTGCAGAAAAGCTTGACGTAGAGGCCACGGAACTTGGAGAATTCACTGATGACGGCTATTTTTCAGTCTATTGGGAAGATCGACCTGCAGCCCTCCTGCCGCTGAATTTTCTTCACGACGGCCTTCCGAAAATGCGTCTTACCGCACGATGGGAGCCTCCAGTCCACGAAGAGCCCTCCTTTGAGTGCCCGGCAGACCTCTCCCCTGATCTCGAAGTTTTGATGGGACGCTGGAACATCTGCTCCAAAGAACGGCTGATTCGTCAATATGACCACGAAGTGCAGGGTGGAACAGTAATCAAACCCCTGGTAGGTCTTTATAACGACGGGCCAGGGGACGCGTCGGTGATTCGGCCGCTCCTGGACAGGTTTCAGGGCATCGCTGTCGGATGCGGAATAGCTCCCCGTTATTCAGATCTGGATACGTACTGGATGATGGCCGCGGTCATAGATGAGGCTGTACGCAACATCGTTTCCGTAGGGGCAAATCCTGACCACATGGCGGGCCTCGACAACTTTTGCTGGTGCGATCCTGTTCAATCCGAGAAAACTCCGGACGGTGAATATAAGCTGGGTCAACTGGTCCGAGCCAACGAAGCACTCTTCGACATTACCACTGCGTACCGGATTCCGTGTATATCCGGTAAGGACAGCATGAAAAACGATTACAGCATTGGGAGCACGAAGATATCCATCCCGCCCACAGTACTTTTCACTGCTGTAGGAATTGTCCCGGACGTCCGACATTCATCTACACCCGACTTCAAGCAGCCAGGCGATAAAGTTTACGTTCTTGGCGTTACCCGTGATGAGACTGGGGGCTCAGAGTACTTCGCCGCTCGAGGTTTTTTGGGGAACAAAGTTCCAACGATCGATGATCCCAATCTGGCTGTAAGAATGTACCGAGCTTTACATAAAGCCATTAAAGGTGATCTGGTTGCTTCTTGCCATGATCTTTCCGATGGCGGGCTGGGGGTAGCTCTTTCAGAAAGCGCTTTTTCAGGCGGTTTTGGGGCTCACGTGTCCTTGGAACAAATGGTTCTCGATGGGGTTGACCGGGACGACACTGCCCTGTTTTCCGAAACCCCCTGCCGATTCCTGGTCAGTCTCAGGCCGGGCCGGGAGAGTGAGTTCGAAGAGGTGATGAAAGGCTTTCCGTTTGCCTGTGTTGGTCAGGTAACCTTGGAGTCTCGGGTAAGAATAGTAGGGTTGAAGGGAAGCATGGTTATTGATGCGGACATTTGGGACCTGAAGAGAAAGTGGCAGGCACCGCTTGGATTGTAGGAGCGGAATTGCCCAAACCATATGATAAAAGGTCTTTAACTGTTCATTCACAGGGGGATCGGGTACGCTTTTCTCTCCCCCGAAATACGGAGAAAAAACATGCGTAAAAGTTTATCTGTTGTGAACGTGACGGCGGAGTTGACAGTTTTTGACTCCTACTGTATGAAAAGTTCATGAGACAGGAAGAATACTCACAGACCAGATTTCTCATGGGCAACGAAGCTATAGGCAGAGGAATTATACAAGCCGGTTGCTCTGTTGCCGCAGCTTACCCGGGAACCCCTTCATCAGAGGTGATGGAATCTCTCGTGAGATGGAAAAGGGAACTATTACACCCGATTTACCTTGAGTGGTCTATTAACGAAAAAGTTGCCTTTGAAACTGCTTATGGAGCGTCTCTGTCAGGGGCTCGTTCAGCCGCAGCCATGAAAATGGTCGGCTTGAACGTGGCAAGTGATGCCTTCATGAGCGCCGCGTATCTTGGAGTTCGGGGAGGTTTGGTAGTGGTGGTGGCCGATGACCCAGGGCCGCATTCAAGCCAGACTGAACAGGACACCAGGTTTTTCGCTTGGTTTGCCAAGGTTCCGGTCCTGGATCCCGGTACTCCTGCGGAAGCTATGCAGATGGCTATTAAGGCTTTCGACCTTTCGGAAAAGTACCAGGTGCCTGTCATTTTGCGACCCTGCTTAAGAGTGTGTCATGCCCGACAAGACGTCTCGCTGTCAACTCCTCGTGAAGTGGTAGACGTTGGGCCATTCGAGAAGAATTGGACGCGTTGGGCTGCCATACCTCGCTATAGACTCGTCTTACACCAAGAACTTAATGAAAAACTCGCTAAAATGAGAAAAGAGGAGTCAGAGGCCCGCCCAGTGCTTGTTGAAGGAAACCATGATAACGTATTGGCACTTATCACATCCGGTTCCGTGTCTTCACATGCGAGGGACATCGTTTCCAGCGATGAGAAACTTAATCGTGTGGACGTCTACAAGGTTGATCTCCCATTCCCTGCGGACACTGAAGCGCTTCAAGAGATCGTGGATCGCTACGAAAAGACGCTGATTATTGAAGAGACTTATCCCGTTCTCGAACTTCAGGTCACGGATAGACGGAAAGTTCTTGGGCGGCTTTCCGGCCATGTCCCCCAACATGGCGAACTCACTCCAGAATTAGTCGAAAACTTGATTCATGAATCGCTCGGCGAAAAGCCTATGGCCGGTAGAGCACCCTCCGTTAAACCACGGCGGCCTTCTCTTTGTGCAGGCTGTTCACACAGGTCGGCTTTTTACCTGATCAAGAATGTTTTCGATAAAGCGATTTATACAGGAGACATCGGTTGCTATACCCTCGGCATTAACATGGGGGCGGTTGATACCTGCCTATGTATGGGGGCATCAATCGGTATGGCAGGAGGCTTTTCCAGGGCACCTCTTTCCAGAGATGAGAGACCGGTTGTTGCCACCATTGGAGATTCCACTTTTTATCACGCAGGGGTTCCTGCCCTGATCAACGCTGTTCACACCAGATCTCCGTTTGTACTCGTGATCATGGACAATAATACCACTGCTATGACCGGAGGCCAACCTACTCCGGCAGACAACTTTCTCGCTGACGGGTCGCCCGGAACGGCTGTTGACATGGAGAGACTGGTTAAAGGATGCGGGGTGGACTTTCTGGAAGTTGTAGATCCCTACGACTTTGAGGCGCTCAAGGACTCTCTCCTGAAGGCCAAGAGCTATACTATCGACAACAATTTAGGTGTTTCCGTAGTAATAGCGCGTCGCCCCTGCGTGCAATCTCCCTCTGTGAAACTGTCGTCGGAAAGATTTCAGGTTGGACACAAGTGCGATCTTTGTATGACCTGTATCAGAGACCTTCAATGTCCAGCAATTATCTTCCTGAAAGACGAAAAAAGGGTACAAATTGACGTTGACCTTTGCGTCGGGTGTGGCTTTTGTTTCCAAATGTGCCCATCTCAGTCCATCGAGCCAAGAGGTGTTTGAGGATGTTTGAATTAATTCTATGTGGACGAGGTGGACAAG
>CAIXMD010000097.1 GCA_903920415.1 uncultured Desulfomonile sp. | reverse complement strand
ATGGAGATGTGGAGCCTTCACGCGGTGCACAAGGAGGAAAACCTGGAACCTTGAACAAGATCGAACTCACCTACCCGGACACAAGGATGTATCTGTGTACTACAAAAGATCTGATCGAAGACGTTCCCAAGGGTACGGTATATTTTCAGCAGGCGGGTGGTGGTGGTGGATACGGCAATCCTTTTCTCAGGCCGATGGAAAAGGTAGCTCAAGAAGTTCGGAACGGTATTATTTCTCTCGAGTCTGCGGAAATGGATTACGGGGTTTCAATAGATCCTGAGACCTTTGCGGTTAACGAGGCCAAGACACTGAAACTCCGTGCCTCAGTATTTGCCGGAGTTCCAAAATGAAAACATTCATGCCTAGTTATAATTCTGCGGAAGAGCTTGCTGAAATTCAGCTCAAAGGTCTTCAGTGGACGGTAAACCACGCCTATAGAGGCTCAGAGGTGTACCGAGCCAAATTAGACGCCGCGGGCGCCAAACCCCAGGAAATAAAGAGCCTTGACGATTTGAAGAAACTTCCTTTCACCACTTCCAAGGACCTAGCCGTAGGTTATCCCTTTCCGCTGCTCAGTGTGCCGATGAAGGATGTTGTTCGATTGCATGCCTCTTCGGGGACCACCGGTAAACGAAAGGTACTTTGCTACACCCAGAAAGATATTGATGACTGGACACACATGTTTGCACGATGTTACGAGATGGCAGAACTGACTTCTGAGGATCGGGTGCAGATATGTGTAGGCTACGGGGTATGGACTGCGGGAGCAGGTTTTCAGCTCGGTTGTGAAAAATTTGGTGCCTTGGCCGTTCCTGCAGGGCCGGGCAATCTCGATATGCAGATGGAATTCCTTATGGATTTTCAGAGCACGGTCATGTGCTGCACGGCTTCGATGGGGCTTCTGTTGGCAGAGGAAGTTGAGCGTCGAGGCTATAAAGAAAAAATAAATCTTAAGAAGATGATATTCGGGTCCGAACGCTCGTCAGACGCCATGAGGGACAGAATACGAACGTTGCTGAACCTTTCCGACATGTACGACATCCCTGGAATGACCGAACTCTACGGTCCGGGTACAGGCCTGGAATGCTCTGCCCACAACGGCATTCATTACTGGGCTGATTATTATATTGTTGAGATCCTTGACCCAGACACACTGGAACCCGTCCCAGACGGAGAGGTAGGGGAGATGGTAGTTACTACGCTTTGTAAAGAAGCAGTGCCTCTCATCCGTTACAGGACGCGGGACTTGACCGCTCTGAAACCCGGTGCCTGTTCCTGCGGAAGCCTCCTGCCCAGGCACGACAGGATTCTCGGCCGGTCCGACGACATGTTCATAGTGAGAGCCGTCAATATTTACCCAGGCCAGATTGACAGTGTCCTGAGCAATCTCAAGGGGATCGGGAGCGAATACCAGGTAATTATCAATCGAAGCAGCGGAAAGGATATGATGACTCTCAGAGTCGAATGTGAACAGGGCACCGATCCGGCTATTCATAATCAAAAGGCCGCAATGGTCAAGGATGCCGTTAAGAAGAAACTTCTCGTCACTCCTGAAGTAGAAATTATTCCGTATGGTTCGCTGCCGAGGAGTGAACGCAAGACGAAAAGGATTATTGATAATAGGAATGAATAGGCGCGAAGTGAAGAATCCTTCCGCGCAGTGATGCAACAACAAGGGCCTGCCGTAACAAAAGGAAAATAGTTCTTGACGCAGGAACAACGCTTTACTATCCTCAACAAAACATTTGTTGAAGCGTGTTTTTGATCACGTGGGGCTATGTGCTCCGGGGAAGCTGTTCCTGGTTTCCTCTCGGCGGTTGGTGTTAGATCCGGGTCAGTTCCACCCGAAACATATTTTCTTTGAATCCAGGGTTCACTTGACCCGGCTAAAGATCTAAACTGGGTGCAATGGTCTGAGGGCTGAAATCCTAGTAGTCCAAGACCTGAGAAATGTAAATCTAGGAGAAAGGGTCGGAGGATGAATTCAATATTCGTACTGATTTTAGGGTTTGTTGTGGCCTTCATCGGCTACCGGTTCTACGCTAAGTACATTGACTCAAAAATCATCCAAGCGGACCCGAAGAGGGCTACACCGGCCAAGATGTACATGGACGGCGTGGAGTTCATGCCGACGAGCAGGAATATCCTTTACGGTTACCAGTTCAAGTCCATAGCCGGTGCAGGACCTATAATTGGGCCGATAATAGCCATTCAGTGGGGATGGCTCCCCGCAATCCTATGGATATTGCTTGGAACATTTTTCATAGGTTGGGTCCATGACTATGGCAGCGCTATGATCAGCATGAGGAATGAGGGTGCTTCCTTCGGCGGTTTGAGCCACAGGCTGATCTCGCCTCGGGCGAGAGTGTTACTGCTCTCGTTTATCTATTTCTATCTTCTGCTCATTGTCGGTGCGTTCGGAAACGTCGTAGTGAGTACTGCGGTGGGGCTTAAAGCGGCTCCCATGGCATGGCTGTTTTTGACCATAGCCGGTGTTCTGGCCGGACAAATGATCTATCGGTGGAAGAAGGATATTATTCTGACTACCGTAGTCACGGTGGGCATTGCCATGCTCGGGATAGTTTTGGGCACACAGATCCCTTCGGACAGCATCCTTGGTGCTTCTGTGGCAAACAGCAGGTGGGTATGGGCGATTGCAGCGTTTGTGTTCTGTTACTTTGCGTCGGTGTTGCCGATATGGCGCTTTTCGCTCCCCATCAATTATGTGGCATCGTACATTGTGTTCTTGGGGCTCTTTTTCGGCATTATCGGCATTTTCATTCTTCATCCCGATTTTACCTTACCCGCTGTTACCCAGTTCTCAATTCCGATTGGTCCCGTCTGGCCCATCATGTTTGTCACCATAGCCTGTGGGGCCATTTCGGGATGGCACAGTATAGTATCCAGTTCAGGGACTGCACGGCAATTGGAAAGTGAGATGGATGCCAGGCCGGTCGGCGCAGGAATCATGTTTCTGGAAATGATGCTTGCTCTGTTTGCGTTGATCATAGCGGGAACCATTTTTTCGTCAGCGGGTGAATATAGCGCTGCTTTGGCAAAGGGGCCAGGCGCAGTTTTTGCAGCCGGCGTAGGCAAGTTCCTTTCAGCCGTAGGCATGCCTCTTGAGTATGGAAGGGCTTACGGAAGCGTTATGATGATTATCCTAGCCGTTACCATAATGCAGTTGGTCGTGCGTTTCATGAGGGTGGCTACTGCTGAGTTGTTAAGCGATGTAAGTCCTGTTTTCAAGAATCCGCACATCGGGACCATAGTGGCCAGTATTCTCGGCCTCATCCTCGTCATGACCGGCTGGTGGCAATACCTTTGGGTGTTGTTCGGCGGCGCCAACCAGTTAATGGCTTCTCTGGCGTTGTTGCTCATTTCCGCTTGGCTGGTCTCTGATGGTAGGTCGGCCGCTTGGGCCTTCTATCCAATGATATTTATGTTCGTGACGACTATCGCCGCGCTTCTCTACACATCTTACAACTTGCTGGTTGTTAAAGTCCTTTCCGGCGCAGTAAAAGGCGAGGCCTTAATAGGTAACACGCTCATGGGGTTGGTGGCGTTGTTCCTGGTCGTGGCAGCCTTGATTCTGGCGTGGGAAGGTTACAAGGCTTTTCGAAGGTTCCGGGCCATCAGGGCCCAGGCAGCTCCATCAAAAGCCTAGTCTCGATTTATGAAGCCGGGGCTCATAAGAATTAGGCCCCGGCAATGTCACCAATATGTTACGGAGTTAGTAATGTCTGAGAAAGATAAAATCGGATTCTTCCAGTCCGTCAAAGAGTTTGTCTACGGAGTGGCAGCCCATGATTCGGCCAGATTTGCTCTAAAGACCCGGGCCAGTATGGAGCACCTCTTCATCCTCATAACCATGGGGGATATGCTTGGAGTTCCGATCCTTCCACCCTACTATTCTTTGCGACTTTTGCCTTATGTGGTGCCTCAAATCTCAACCTGGAAGCGGAGAATGATGAGGGAGAAGGATTTAACGGACGCCCTCGCATAAGAAGAACCGGCACGGTTGAAAGCGTGCAAATTCAATAGGTGGACGACAACAAGAGAGTAAATTCAGAAGGGGCGAACCGCATGTCTTTAACGAAGATATTTGAACAATACCCTGACCGGCGATACATTATGTTCGGAGGTAAAGGCGGATTGGGCAAAACAACCTTTTCTGCAGCTACCTCGTATTATCTGGCCAAAACTGGGAAAAAGGTGCTGGTCTTTTCCGTCGATCCACAGGCATCACTTACGGACATATTTCAGAGGGACATTTTTGGCAAAGGCCCCACTGAAATAATGCCCAACCTCTATGCACAGGAGATCGATGCGGACCACCGGGTCAAGGAGTACCAGCAGGAGATTCGTCAGAAAATCTTGGACATGTACGGCATGGACAAAATCCCGGAGGAAATAGAGAGTTATATTCAAGCGGCAGCGGCCGAGCCGGCCATGGAAGAGAGCGCCATCTTCGATGAAGTGGTCGACATCGTGGTGACAGGAGGATATGACTACTATATCTACGATTTGGTGCCATTGGGTCACGCACTGTATTACCTCAGTATGGCTTCGGTCTATGATGCGTGGATAGACAAGATAACGGGCCTCAGGGAACAAATGCGTGAGTATGATCAGGTAGCTGCCGTTATGCGTCGAGAGAAGGAACTCGATGAAGACGCGATCTTGAACGAACTGCTCTTCATAAAGGACAGAATCAATAAATCATCGAGCATCTTGACCGACAAACTGAAAACGGCTTTTTTCTT
>CAIXMD010000096.1 GCA_903920415.1 uncultured Desulfomonile sp. | reverse complement strand
TTGAGAGCCTGTTTCATCAAATGAAGCAGGAAAGAGCATCTCCGCAAGGACTTCTCCGTATAATATCTCCATTATGTACGGAAGATAAGTCTCTCACCCTATTTCACAGAATCCTTAAGAGCTTGAGCCGCTCTGAACCGAGGCGCTTTGGTCGCGGGAATCTTGATCTTGGCTTTTGTCTGAGGATTCACACCTGTACGGGCCTTCCGGTCAACCACGACAAACGTCCCCAAGCCGTCCAGCCGCACCTTACCCTCTTTCTTGAGACTTTCTTTTATGGCGGCAACGAGGGAATTCAACATCGCATTGGCCGATTTCTTGGTAACCTTTGAGTCTTCGGCCAGCTTGGAAACGAGTTCTGCTTTGGTCATAGGAGTAACCCCTTTTCACACTATCGTTGTAAGTTGATTATTTTAAGGATCTCAAAATTACCCGAGCTTCACTGGTGAGTCAACTGAAAATCCCTCTAATCACGTCCGAGGAGTTAGGATCGCATGGCCTCCCCAGTCATTTGCTCGATGAGTTCCGTAAAGTTATCGGTACGGGGAAGCTTTCTTTGTCCAGATGCTGCTAGGATACTCTTTCGAGAGTTGATCGAACGTCTGCTTGAGAACTTTGAAATCGTTGGTGCTCTTGAAACGGGCGACTCCCAAGAAATATACGGCTTCGGGCGCTTCCTCACTCTTTGGGTACTTGGAACTCAGTTCGCTTAGATGGGAGATGGCCTCCTGGTAATTCCCCTCATTCAATCTGACCTTTCCGATTCCAAGCATGAGAGCTGGTATGAGATCCTCAGGAGGGAGGAATCCCTCGTTGCGGTAGATCTCGTTACCGTCCTTGTCAACAGCAATCAGAGTAGGGGTCCACTTGACACGGTACTGACCAGCCAATGGCTGTTGATCATATCTGATGCGTACTGGTACAATATGCTTACGCACAAAATCGGTCACGGCTTCGTTCGGATACGTAACTGCATCCATCTTTTTACAACCCATTCAGTTGGGGTTGAAGAAATCCAAGAATAAAGGTTTGCCCTCAGCCTTGGCATGTTTCAAGGCATCGTCGAAGTTGGTCCACCATTGGATCCCCATCAACGCCTTATTCTGGCCTTGTTCTGCTGCTGCAACCGTGACAGTAATCATCAAGACAGCCACTGCCATGGCTATAAGGATCTTCTTCATATTTCCACTCCTCTTATCACGAATGCGCGCCCCCGGTATTACAGATGGACTCTCATAGAAGCGTTTCCGGATGTCTCTTGCCGTGGGAAAGGGAATCGCTAAGCGAAAACCTGAATTCCTTTCAGCGCTTTAGCGACTGTCGCAACGTTCTTCCCGTGGTTTCTTGAGGAGATGAGCTGTTCCTCAGAAAGGCCCTTGGGACTGAGATCCTCAGCATGGGCACGACCATAGGGTCCCCATTGAAGTCCTGCAGCCTGGTACCCAGGGGTGTTCTTGGGAAGAGGGACTATCAACATTCCCAGTTCGGCAATGTTGTTCAGCAGCGCCAGCATTGTCAACTCACATCCTCCTCCGCCGTTTCCGTAGCCTGCGCCGGATGCGAAAACAGCACCCACCTTACCAATCATCTTGTCTTGCATCCAAGCACCGCTGCAAACAGTGTCGATAAATTTCTTAATTCTCCAGTCGATGCTTCCCATGTGGACCGGGGATCCTACTAATAAAGCATCGCTAGAAAGAAGGTCCTGAATGGTTGCCTGATCTGCCCTTTTGAGTTCTGCCTCGCATTCGGGAACCAATTTCACGCCTTCTGCAACGGCCTGAGCCATCTTTTCCGTACCGCCGTGATCACTTGCGTAAACGATCAACACCTTTACCATGATATTTTCCTCTCTTGTCAATGGGGTCAGCACTGGATTCATTTTAACACAAAAGCGGGGGCAAAGTTGTCTAAGAACGCATCTGCAGGATGCTCCCTAAAAAAGGATTTGCAGATATCCGACTATTTGCCAGAATGCATCCTCAAGAGTACATTTGATACAGGCGCATAGGGATATGATGTGCCTTAAAGCAAGTCGCTCTAACTGAGTGACTGACAGTCAACGGAGTCGGACTACTATCAGGACAAGGTCTCTGGGCTGCAGCACTCAGAATAAGGATCTCAAAATGATATCTCGAAAAAATCTGGCTAGGTTAAGTTTGATCTCCGTGAAGATTTTGTTGATAGGCCTTCTTCTGCTATTGCCTTCGTTCAACTCGTTCGGCGAAGAAGGCTCGTGGAGCTTTGCATTTCTGGCCGATACACGGAGCCGTATAAAAGACAGGCCACAGGGTGTAAATGCCAGAATTTTGAATCTCATCGCCCAGGAAATAGCCCTAGACGTCAAGGACCAGACCACCAATTGCGAATTGGTTCTCGTGGGCGGTGATTTGATTCTTGGTCAGTGTTCTCAAAAAATAACCCAGTCGAATAAGGCCGCGTACCAGCAAAGGCATAATCGTCTGAGCGTTAGACCGTAATTTCCGGAAGTTTGCGATAGAAGTAGAATTCGGCTCAGGGACACGGCACTCAACGAAAAGTGAGGTTCCATTTACCTAGATTTCAAGTCAATGTCACCATAGTGGAGACATGCATCAGGCGGACGCAGACTGGGAGTTCGGAATTATGGTAGATTTCTGTCAACCTTTACTGATAGGTTGATTTTTTTTTGTTGACAGGCGAGGGATGATGTTTTATATTTCGAAATATGTCAAATAATCAAAACGAACAGATGCAGCAATTCGCCGAAATGTTTAAAGCGCTATCAAACCCCCATCGCCTACACATCTTCTTGCGCCTCATTTCGTGCTGCCCACCGGGCACCAGATGCACCTGGAACTCGGAAGCAAAACGCTATGTCGGGCAACTGGCTGAAGAAGTTAATATAGCGGCTTCGACCGTATCTCACCACATCAAGGAGCTACGGAACGCGGGTCTGATTAGGGTGGCAAGGCGAGGCAAGAACATCGAATGTTGGGTAGATACGGCTCCGGTAGCGGCTTTGTCGGACTTGTTGGCCGGCCGCCTTCCCAGCGGGCTTCTACAAGACGAGCCCTCACGTGAAAAGGATGATTTGACCCGTAATGCAGTGTCTCGAGAACGCACAGGAACGCCAAGTTGCGGACAGAACTGTGACTCAGTTGATCCTGCGGCATCAGCATCTAGCTACCAGTAAACAGCCGGCTTATCAGGCCGGCAGTTGACAACCGGGAAAGTCCGGAAAGAGAGGGGCAGGTTCAATGACATCTCAAAACACCTTTTCCGCCGAGAAAGATCCGTCAGTTGCCGGGCTGAAAACAACGGCAAGCTGCTGACCCCAGCGGCCCGCTGTGGCTCAGTTGAGCCATCCCAGACTTGACCAGCCCTTTGTGGTTGGTTCCATCGTAACACCGGTGGGCGAGGTCCCGCGTGTCGGCACTGATTTGTCATGGACCGACCATTGGGGCACGTTTCTTGCCCGCTGGGGCGTTGGGAGAATGGATTACAGAGTGGACCCGGGTCTCTATGCGGTGGGTGATGCCGATGCTGATTCCGCGGTTTTTGTGACCGCAAACTACAAAATGAGCTTCGACAGCCTCCGAAAAGAACTTTGTGAAAGCAGCGCCTGGATTCTTGTGCTGGACACTGATGGAATCAATGTGTGGTGTGCGGCCGGAAAAGGGACTTTCAGCACAGAAGAGCTGGTTCAACGGGTTCAGACAAGTGGGCTTACGGAAATCGCATCGCACCGCCGATTGATCCTTCCCCAGCTCGCTGCCCCTGGAGTTTCGGCGCACCGGGTTCGTGATCTTTCGGGTTACAAGGTCACGTACGGCCCGATTCGCTCTACCGACCTGAGGAAATTTATAGATGGAGAATTTAGGGCCACACCGGAAATGCGGCGAAAGTCTTTCTCCACGTTGGAAAGAACCATCTTGGTTCCAGTGGAATTGGTTGCAACGCTGAGAGTGGCTGCCTTTGTTGCTCCAGTCCTGTTCCTGCTGGGAGGGCTCGGCGGTCCGGCCGGATTCTGGTCCAATTCGATCACCTATGGGACCTTTGCGATCTGCGGACTCTTGGCCGCGATAGTGGCCGGGGCAATTGTGACTCCTATTCTTTTGCCGTGGTTGCCGGGACGTGCCTTTGCTCTGAAGGGGATTATTCCCGGACTTATCGCTGTAGGAGCTGTTCTTGCTGCGCGGGCTCATTTTTTGGGGAGTTGGCCGGACCCCATCGAAACTGCGGCATGGCTGCTGTTGATTCCAGGTTTGGCAACCTACCTTTCAATGAATTTCACAGGGGCTTCGACCTATACGTCTTTGTCGGGAGTGCGAAAGGAGATGCGTTGGGCTGTGCCTCTCCAGATCGCTTCAATAGCTTTAGGATTGGGTTTGTGGCTCACAGCAAGGTTCATCATCGCATAAGGGGAACTCTGATGGCACGAGATCCGTTCATCTATCTCAAAGACGTTGTGACCCTCGAGCTGGATGAGGACAAATGCACTGGATGTGGCTTGTGTCTTGAAGTGTGTCCCCATGCTGTGTTTGTCCGCCAGAACGGGAAAGCCCTCATCAAGACTCGCGATGCATGTATGGAATGCGGTGCATGCGCTCGAAACTGTCCAAGTCTAGCTATCGCCGTCCGCGCTGGCGTGGGCTGTGCTGCGGCAGTCATCAACACAGCACTTGGGCGACAAAACTCATCGTGCTGCTGCATAATCGAATCAGACGGAGTGAGTGATTCTCAGTGTCGGCCCTGACGGGTCATGCTAAAGGGCTTGGTCTGTTATCCGGTGTGGCCGGTTCAGAAGATGTCTTGGAATAGGGCTTTCGGGCTGTATTCGATATTATTCCACGGCCAATGAATCTTCATGAGTGCATGGCGTCAGCGTCATCAATGATTGAACTTGCTGCGTCTAGGATGGCTCAAACGCCACCTTTGCCTTGAATGCCGATCCGTGTTTCCTTCTGGGTCTCTTTGTCATCTGTGCTGCTCTCGTCCTTTTTCCTTAATTTAGAGCAGATCATCCACTTATGGCACCGCCAGTTTTTCCAGACCAGCTCTTTTCGCGATTATTTTTGAGAACTGCTATAGTGCACCTTTACACAACCCTTGAGAGTCCCGATGCCTCTGGAACTTCGAAAAGCTCACTGGAGGAATTTCACAATGAATAAAGTTGTCCAAGACCCTCCGTATCGTTGTTTGTTTAGTCTGAAGACTCTTATTGACTACTGGACGCAGACCACCGTTTCCTCCGATCTTTATCGGATGCGAGTACTGGAGACAATCCAGACCAGCCTCGCTGGAGCACCGCAGCTTCTGGAGCCAATGGAGGACTTCTCCGTTTTGGAGGCTCACCAGGATTTAGTTCGAGCGCTTATGAGTGCTGTCTTCCCTTCCGCGTTTTGGGAGACCGAGCTAGTAGGTGCCCTTGTTCCCTTCACCCTTCGCCCTGTCTTCGTCTCCCCTATGTTTCAGCGACTCCTCGTTAACGACGACGGATCTTTCCGGGGGAGACTCGACGTGGAATGGAATGAGTTTGAGCGGGCAAGGATGATCCGGTTTTCCCTCTTAATTCTGAGAAGGTGTTACGGCATTGACAAAGACCTAGACTATCCCATGGTTCTGATCGTAGAAGATCCAAAGACTCACCTGGACAGGCATTTTCGGTTTAGGCCAGACTTGCGTTTCGTGGATGTTCACCCTGTGGGTCCGCTTCGGCCTCTCACCGATGGTGATTTGTCCACAATCATGCAACATGTCAACGAACCACAAGTACTCCGCGAGTTTGTTCCTCCGGAAAATTTCGAGTTCCACGGATTTACCGTCATGCATGCCGTCGATGTGACACCGTCCGAAGTTATCTCTGGTCTAGAAAGGGATCTCATTGACAAGAGTTCCATCGCGTCTCAGGACGGATTCTTGAGGCTCCAAGAGAGGCTTAGAACCCTTCTCCGTCGTCCAGACCTGTTCGTTGGGCTGGCAGCCATAAAGAGTGACGAAGTGCTCTTGCTCAACAACGGCTGCGAAATGACCCACTGCTGTATATTCTCAGACTCGCGGCACCTGCCGGTCAGCCATTTCGCTGGATCAGTATTTGATAGAGCCGTACAGGGCGATGGGATATTGACGGTCCGAGATCTGGCGGAGGAGCCAGCCCGTGGGCGGATGGACAAGGAAATCCTTGAGTTCGGTATTAGGTCGATGATGGTAGCTCCCCTTCGGTATCAGGGACAACTCATTGGAACACTGGATCTCGGTTCACCGCACCCTGGTGACTTCGGCCCGGGCGAGGAGTTAGTTCTGAGCCAAATCCTGCCGCTATTCTCAATGGCACTCAAGAGATCCCTCGATGAATTCGAACATCACGTGGAAGCCGTCATCAAGGAAAAGTGTACTGCCGTACATCCTTCGGTAGAGTGGCGTTTCCGAAAGGCCGCCCTTCGCCTCTTGGGGCGCCCGGAGAATGGGGAACCAGCGGAATTAGAGCCGATAGTCTTCAGGGATGTCTTCCCCTTATATGGTGCATCAGATGTCCGGGGTTCGTCCGAGGCTCGAAACCGGGCCATCCAGTCGGACCTTGTTGAGCATCTCGACTTAGCCCTTCAAATAGTCCACTCCGCTGCTGAAGCCAGATCTCTCCCCATTCTAAGTGAAGTGTCCTACCGAACCGAGCGACACCTCGAGATGATTCGCAATGGCCTCAGCACGGGAGATCAGACGTCGATTCTGAAGTTCCTTAGAAACGAGTTGGAACCCCTTTTTGACCTGCTCCGAGATTTCGGACCCCGTGTTACAGATTGCATCGAGGCCTATACAAAGGCCATGGACCCTACCATGGGGATGGTCTATCGGGAACGAAGAGATTTTGAACGAAGTATTTCTTTTTTCAACCAACGGATTTCGACCTACCTTGACCGGGAAGAAGCTGATGCACAGGCCATGTTTCCTCACTATTTCAATAAGCATCAGACTGACGGATTGGATTACATAATCTATGTCGGGCCGTCCATGATGGAAAATGGCACCTTCAACACGCTCTACGTGAAAAACCTCCGTCTCTGGCAGCTCATGGTTGCCTGCGGGATCGCTTGGCACGCGGAAGACATTCGGAAGTCACTAAAAGTTCCTCTGGAGGCCACACACCTCATACTCGTCAGTCATAACCCTGTGTCCATAAGATTCCGGTTTGATGAAAAACGCTTCGATGTGGATGGAGCTTATGACGTGGGCCATGAAATTATTCGCTCTCGAATCGACAAAGCCATGGTCAAAGGCGTAAATGAACGGCTGACTCAGCCAAGTAAAGTCGCCATCGTCTATTCACGACCGAATGAGTATGATGAGATGACGCATCACATCGGTTTTCTTCAGGTTCAGGGCTATCTCAATGACGACCTAGAATCCCTGGAACTCGATGACCTGCCGGGCGTGCAAGGCTTGAGAGCCCTCCGAGTAGGCGTGAACCTCCAGTCTCCAGCATTGACCCAAAGGGCTTCGAGAATGGTTTCATAGAATAAATTGTACGAACTCGAAAGAATATAAGGAAGTCTACAGGATCCCCAGGATGACGAATCGGATTTTGCTTGAGCCCCCCGCTAAAATGGGAAGGCTATTTCAGGTTCC
>CAIXMD010000095.1 GCA_903920415.1 uncultured Desulfomonile sp. | reverse complement strand
GGAAGTCCTGCCCCCGCTCCGACAAACACAGCGTCAAATTCTTCCAGAAGGCTATCGACAGTTCTGGTCTTGCCAACCACAAAGTCAGTTACCATTTCGACGCCGAGACTCCTGAGATATTCAACTTCTCTGCTCACAATAGTCTTTGGAAGTCTGAATTCTGGGATACCATAACTCAGGACTCCCCCCATCTTATGCAGAGCCTCGAAAATAGTGATCTGATGTCCTAATTTTACAAGATCACCGGCCACAGTCAGCCCGGCAGGCCCACCACCTACAACGGCAACTTTTCGTCCTGTGTGCGGACTAATATTTGGCCTCTCAAGCTCACCCTGGCTCGCTTCCCAGTCAGCCAGGAACCTCTCGAGGCGACCTATGCCGATTTGCCCCCCCTTCTTTTCCAGAATGCATCCTCCTTCACACTGCTCTTCCTGCGGGCAAACCCGACCACAGACTGCCGGAAGGACGTTTCTCTGTTTTAAGATCCTGGTTCCTTCTGCAAAGTCTCTCTCTGCAATGCATTTGACGAATCGGGGGATTTCAATCTCAACCGGGCACTTCGGCATGCACTTAGGTTTTTTGCACTGGAGGCATCGTTTAGCCTCTTCTACTGCAGTTTCAATCTGATACCCAAGCGCCACCTCGGTGAAGTTGTGACAACGTACTTCAGGCGCCTGTTTGGGCATTTCCCTTCTATTCAAGTCCAGCTTCTTTCGCTCTCGCTCAGCCATAAGACATTTTCCTAGCTTCTTGGGAATGTTCTTCACACCTGCTTGATCCCAGATGGACAACTTCTTCCCTCATGTATGATTTACGACGTTGTAACAACTCGGTCCAGTCCACCTCGTGGCCATCAAAGTCAGGACCATCGACACAAGCAAATCTTGTCCGGGATCCAACCGTAACACGGCACACACCGCACATTCCGGTTCCGTCAATCATTATTGGGTTCAAACTGACCACGGTTTTTATGCCAAGAGGTCGAGTTGCATCCGATCCCCTCTTCAATAGAAAGGTACAGCCATTTACTATGACCCGGTTTATTGACTCTTTAGACGAGGTGAGAATCTCTTCAAGTCTTCCCACATGTCCCCGGTAGCCCTTAGTTCCATCCCGGGTGATGTGGATAAACCTGTCTGAAACTTCCCTAAGCCTGTTTTCCCAATAAAAAAGAAATGAGCTTCTTGCTTCGACGACTGTAATAATCCTGTTTTCTTTTTCTTTCAGGGCTCTGGCAATCGGGAAAATGCTCCCTATACCGTAACATCCTCCAAGCAACAAAACTGTGCCGAATTTGTCTATTTCCGTGGGGTTGCCAAGGGGTCCCACAACTGTAGGAATACTCATTCCGACTTTAAGTGACGCCAGCTTACCGGTAGTGAGGCCCACGTTCATGAAAATTAAAGTAATCGTTCCTTCTTCTTCATCCCAGTTGGATACGGAGAGGGGTATTCTTTCTCCATCTTCCTCTGCTCGCAAAATCACGAACTGACCTGGTTTCATTTGAGAGGCTGCTGCTGGAGCCTCCACTCTTAGGAGATGAATATTCGGCACAAGCATCCTGGCGGCTATCACCTTAAACATCTTTTTTCCTTATTCTAACTGGAGTTGGATTGGGCCCCAAAGACTCACCCTGATCCAGTGTGGCGTCTAGGATTCCTTGCGGTTGAGCTTTCACAATTCTTGCACGCCAGACTTTTTCGAAGTGAGGTGAGGTTACCACCACTTCATCACCTTCCACGATTTTACCTCTTTCGGCATCTTCCGGGTTTATATCCACTATTCCTTCAGTAAACAACGGTCTCAATCCCTCTACCCATGCAGACAGAGGAAAACCCAGGTAAGTGTGCTCAACGATTGATGTGACAAGGAGAAGTGGAAATTCTGTGTCCACATTATTAACGCCTGAGAATCTAGTTTGAGGACTTAGCAGCTCAGCTTCGCATGCCAGTGGACCAGCCTTGCGTTCCGGGTTATCGAAGTCGCTGAATCCGTTTACAAGGCGAGAGATCTCTTCATGGATATCGAAAACACTGGAAAAATCGAACCCGCTCTTTCCCATCTTTTGCGCGATCCGACAGATGATCTCCCAATCGGGCAAGGCTTCACCTCGCGGATGAACAGCCTTTCTTATGCGCTGGATTCGCCCTTCACCGTTGATGAATGTCCCATCAGTCTCCGTAAAAGCTGTCGAGGGAAGAACGATATCAGCTTCAAACATCGAGTCAGGGGAATAAATGTTCTGAAAAATAACGAAATCAGATGGGGGGGGATTGCGTGAGGGAACTTCTCCAATAAGGTAGAGCACTTTCATCCTGAATCCCGATAAAAGTGTATCGGCTGTCCAAACGGGAGAAAAATTCGGAACATCTGCACCCCATAGTGTTCTCAGTTCATCTCGTTTATTTCTATTGCCTGTAGAAAAACCTCCGGGTAAAATTTCAGGATAAGCTCCCATAAGGATTGACCCAAACAAATTGTTGTGCGCTGGTAAGGGAAGGACCCCGGCATTGATATTCCGGGCCAATTTCGCGATACTCTCAAGAATTTGGGGGCTGTCGTTGCATGACAGATAGTGTGATCCCACGAGGATCAGAGGATGAGATGCTTCCTTGGCCATTCCAGCTACTTCAGAAAGCTCTTCAAAAAAATTTCCGATCTCTCCTTCTGAGGGGGGAGGCAATTTACCTCTTCTGTCTTTTTCGGTCAACGACGCAAGTGCCTTGAAAAGATTGGCTTCCGTTCCTGGAACCGGTTGAATCCATTTCTCTGCAATAATGGCCAGGTTGTGATGCCGGGGATGGACTGTGATGAGTTTTGCTCCTCGGTTAATGGCTTTACGGAGTTCAACCCCCACTACGGATCTGCCGAACCTGGTATCCAAACCGATGCAGAAGATGGTTGAGGCTTTCCTGATGTCTGAAAGAGGAACACTCATTCTCATGAGGTTCAGGTAATCGTTGAACCCGGGCCCGTAGAATAGTCTTGCGCTGGTATCAACGTTGTTTGAGGCCATAGCGACGCGGGCAAATTTCTGAGCGACGTACAAATCTTCGTTACTACAATTAGGAGAAACAAGCATGCCGAAGAGTTCGGGTGAGCAAGCTGAAAGTTTTTCTGCTGCCAACTCGATAGCTTCCCCCCAAAAAATTTCCAACTTGTTTCCATTTTCGACCTTAAGGGCTTCTTTAAACGTCGGTGGTTATTTACGAGTTCGGTTACGCAGAATCTCCCCTTGACGCAGAGCTGTCCGTTACTCACCACAGGATCTTCGGCTGGCAAGCTGCCAATGATTTCGTCTTCTTTTATGAGAAGTCGCATCTGGCATCCTATTCCACAGTAGGCACATGTTGAGTTTTCTTCTCGGTCGAAGAGGCCTTTCCATTTGTTTGCCTTCTCCGAGAGTGCTCCGGTTGGGCAAACAGAGACACACTCTCCACAGAATTCACAGCCTGCATCGATGTGAGAACGATCGTAGGCCGGACCAATTAACGTGTGGCGACCTCTCTCTTTAAAAACGATGATGTTGGCCCCACGAATCTCCTTACAGATACGGACACATCTTCCACAAAGGATGCAAAGATTGTAGTCTCGGTCGTAAAATGGGTCATCCTTTTCCACCGGCAAATTACGATAACGGATGGGGTAATTAATCTCGTTAAGTCCAGACGCCTCAACGACCTGCTGTAGTTCGCATTGTCCATCTTTGGGGCAGTATCGGCATCCAGTGGTCACTCCGGCTTTACGGATGGTCCCCATGTATTGTCTGCATTCATCCTTTTCGTCACAAATCAAGCAACTTGAAGGATGCTCGCTTAAGAGCAAACGCAGAATCTCTATTCGCTCCGTCTTAATCTGGGGGGTATCAGTCCTTATTACCATTCCGTTTTCAACAGGCGTTGTGCAGGCAGTGGGGAAGCCTCGCATCCCATCAACCTCCACGATGCACATGCGACAACCTCCGAAAGATGTCAAATCCTTGTGAGCACAGAGGGTGGGGATATAAATATTGTTCTTCTGTGCGACTTGAAGGATAGAAACACCCCTTTCAACATTGAGGAGCTTACCGTCCACGTTAATAGCAACTGATTCAGGCATCTCACGCATCTGTTACTTCCCTCCTGGGAACGATCTTGATCGCGTCACCGGCAATCGCGTCACGACGACAGACTTGATAACATGCCCTGCACTTTATGCATTTGGTGGGATCAAGGTTGTGCGCCTTTGCTCTGGGACCGGTGATTGCACCTGTGGGACACGCGGCGACACAGCGCTGACATCCGGTACATCTATCAGGAACGACTCGATATTCTACCAGCGCCCGACAGACAGCGGCTGGACAACTCTTTTTGTTGATGTGGGCCTCATACTCGTGCCGAAAATACCGAAGAGTAGTCAGCACCGGATTTGGTGCTGTTTGCCCCAACCCGCAAAGTGCATGGGTCTTAATTGTCTTGGCAAGACTTTCCAATCTTTCAATATCGCCTTCCTC